>JAFTPO010000044.1 GCA_017463225.1 Lachnospiraceae bacterium
ATTAAAACCTTAGGAAAATATTAATAATTAATGGATTGTATTTTGTTAGAATGTAAATGTAGATGAGAGGAGGTGTGTTATGGAAGAAGTAATATTAGTTGTTGATGATGAACCGGAAATAGCTGATTTGGTTGAGCTATATCTAAAAAATGAGAATTATACTGTGAGGAAGTTTTATACTGCGGAGGAGACTATTAAATGTATAAATGAAGAGCATATCGATTTGGCAATATTAGATGTGATGTTGCCTAATATTACAGGCTTGCAGATTTGCAAGGAGATAAGAAAAAATAATACATACCCTGTTATTATGCTTACAGCCAAGTCTGAGGAGATAGATAAGATTACAGGATTGACCTTGGGTGCAGATGATTATATAACAAAACCGTTTTTGCCCTTGGAATTAGTTGCAAGGGTTAAGGCACAGCTTAGACGGTATAAGAGATATAATAGTCTGGAGAAACCGGATGAAGATATTATAGTGCATTCAGAGTTGACAATTAATGTAAAAACTCATGAGTGTATGATGAATGATGAGCACATTAATCTCACTCCTACAGAATTTGCCATTTTGAGAATACTGTGCCAAAGGAAGGGAGAGGTGATTAGCTCCGAGGATTTGTTTCATGAGATATGGGGTGATGAATACTACAGCAAGGCCAGCAATACAATAACTGTACACATTAGACATTTAAGGGAAAAGATGCACGATTCCTTTGAATCGCCAAAGTATATAAAAACTGTGTGGGGGTGTGGTTATAAAATTGAAGGATAATTTTGTTAAAGTACTAAGGATAATAGGAATATTTGTAACAGTAATTTTGGTGTGCTATGGATTGTTTTACTATTTCGATAACGTTTGGAATGGTATGTTTGTTGAGTGGTTTGAAAATAGATTTATAGAGTATAATGAGGAGTGGTGTTGTGGTGTAAATACTTCAGTCTGCTACGTAACAAGGGTTGTAAAATGGGGAGAACTGAAGAATTTTATATTGGGGATAGCTATTGTAATAGGTGTGATACTCATGACCATTGCCATGATTTATTCTAATTTGGTTATAAAGGCTAAGACAAAGAAAAAACTATCCGACTTAAGTGAGATGATAAAGCGATATATGTCAGAGGAGCAGAGCGTTGATTTGTTTCCGGTGGAGTATTCTGAAATATCCACTCAGCTGGCAGAATTAAAGATGAAGCTGCAAAAACACGAACAGCTTCTTAAGGAAGAGGTTAGCAGAAAAAATGATTTGGTAGCGTATTTGGCACATGATTTAAAAACGCCCCTGACTTCAGTTATAGGATATTTAAGCCTGATAAATGAGGCAAAGGATATGCCCGCTGATATGCAGGAAAAATATATTGATATAACCTTAAGAAAGGCGTTGAGACTAGAAGAGCTGATTAATGAGTTTTTTGAAATTACCAGATATAATATGATGCAGATTACGGTTGAAGAGGAAAAAATAGACCTGTCTTATATGTTGTACCAGATGGCTGATGAGTTTTATCCGCAACTTCAGAAAAAGGGGAATACAGTGAAACTTAATGTAGATGAGAATGTATTTATAGTAGGTGACCCCAATAAGCTGGCAAGAGTGTTCAATAATATATTAAAGAATGCAATTGCCTATAGCTACAATGAAACAACTATAGAAATATTTACTAAGTTAATTGATGGTGGTGTGGAGATTGGTTTTTCTAATAAGGGTAAAACCATATCTAAGGAAAAGTTAAAAACAATATTTGATAAATTTGTGAGACTGGACCAGGTTAGAGGAACCAGCACCGGCGGTGCCGGACTTGGCTTGGCCATAGCCAGAGAGATAGTGAATCTGCATGGTGGAAATATCAAAGCCACCAGTGAGAATGAGGAAACTACTTTTTTAGTGTTTATTCCAAGAGTTGTTGAGAATTAGTAAATTCTTAATTATTTTATAATTTAATATTATTACATAAGGGCTTATATTCGGCTAACATTGACATTAGCAGGATATGAGTCCTTTTTTACAAAATGTTTAAATTATGATGAATACTTGATGATGGTAGGGGTGGTAATTTGAATGAGAAGAAGTTATGTGGAACAAAAGGAGGGATAATATGACTTTATATGGTAACGATGCTATATTTTATGCGAAGGAATTTGAGAATATTGTTAGGAATGAGATTAGAGAAAGTGGTTCGGAGTGCGTTGGTAAGATGGAATATGAAGAGTTTGTGGAAGGGCACAGTCAGGGGAGCTTTCTTCAATCTATGTACTGGAGTCGAGTGAAGGAAGGTTGGGGCTGTGAGCCTGTTGTTGTAAGAGATGACTCGGGAAAGATTAAAGCTGGTATGATGGTGCTGATAAAAAGCGTGCCATTTCTAAATATTACATATATGTATGCACCTAGAGGACCGGTGTGTGATTTTACAGATGAGGCTGCTTTAAAGGAGCTTATGATAAAAGTTGATGAATTGCAGAGAAGATATCGTGGTTTTGCACTTAAGACAGATCCTTTTATAGAGGAGGGTGATAGAGTATCTATAGAGAATATGAGAAAGGCTGGCTTTGAATATCTGATTACAAAAGACGGTTACAGTACAATTCAGTGCAGAAGTAACTATATCCTGGATTTAAAAGAGAAAAGCTGTGATGATATATATGATGGTTTTCATAAGAAACACAGATATAATATACGTGTTGCTAAGAGAAAAGGTGTGGAGTGTGGTTTTTATGGTGTAGAGAAGCTTTGTGATTTTTACAATCTTATGAAAGAAACAGGAGTAAGAGATGGCTTTTCCATAAGAAGTATGGAGTATTTTGAGAGGATATTAAAGGAGCTGGGGGCAAAGGCGAAGCTTTGTATGTGTTATTATCAGGGAAAACCCTTGTCGGGAGCGCTGATAATAAATTACGGAGGAACTATGTCATATCTGTATGGTGCATCCTCTAATGAACACAGGGATGCTATGGCGAATTATCTTATGCATTGGACTATAATAAAGCACTGCAAGGAGCTTGGTTGTAGTGCTTATGATTTTATGGGGGTGCCGTATTATTATGACAAGGAGCATAAAAACTACGGAGTATACAGATTTAAGAAGGGCTTCGGAGGAAAGGTTGTTAATTATGCGGGAGAGTTTGAAAAGGTTTATTATCCCATTGTAGGAAAAATGATTTTGAAGATTATGAATTGGATGGGGTATAAGTTGTAAATGTAATAATCAATAATTTACATTGTCTTGTCATTAGCTGGTTTATGTGATAATTTTAATTGGTAAATTATATTCGATATTGGGAGACAACTTGTGATAAAAGTAATGGTAAAAAAAATAGAATGGAATAAGTTGGAAAGAGAATTTGAAACTCTTGGTGAATCTCTTTATCCTGCCCGAAGGGAGGCTGTAGAGCGACTAAACAACAAAAAGGCCAAGCTCTCATCCATGGCTACAGGACTGCTTTTACAGGAGCTTGTAAGGGCTGAGCTTGGGGTTGAGCCAAAGGAATTAGTAATAGGCAGGGGAAGTCAGGGTAAGCCTTATGTTGAAGGACATCCGGAATTTCATTTTAATATCTCTCACTCCGGGGATATGGTTGCCATTGCCTATGGAGCCTGTCAGGTAGGTGTAGACGTGGAGCATATAAGATGCCGCGAAAATGATTTAAAGGTGGCAAAACGCTGCTTTACACCTGAAGAGTATACATTTATCACGGATGAAGCTTTTGCGGTGGATTTGGAAGGCGTAAGCCATTCTGTGGAGGAAAGGTTCTTTATGGTTTGGACCATGAAGGAGGCGTATCTTAAGTATAAGGGTACAGGAATTAGCGTTCCCATGAATTCTTTTCAGGTGAAGCCTTACGAGGGGATTGTAGTGGGAGAGAAACTTAGCTGTCAGTCCGTTATTATAAATGATTATGTTTATAGTGTCTGTGTAGATGGGGGAGCTCAGGTAGATATTAGCTTTGAGTAAGCCGTTTAAGTAGGAAATTCTATTACTAAAGCCCTTGACAAAGAAATTTATATATTGTACAATTACCACTGTTGTGAAGCTATTTTGCTACACCAACTATATAACATGCGGCAGTAGCTCAGCTGGATAGAGCACTTGGCTACGGACCAAGGTGTCGGGAGTTCGAATCTTCTCTGCCGCATATATGAGAACTATCTGATGGTATCGGATAGTTCTTTTTTTGTGCCATGCCGACACATCGCATGTAGAACATGCAATGAGCCATGCCGACACATCGCATACTTCGTATGCTCAGTGTCGCGGCGTTCGCCGTATAAAGATGAAAGCGAATATGTCTGCCTGTGAGCAAGCTCCCGTCAGACAATTCGTTTCATCTTTGCATGGCTCATCACAACGCGCAAAAAAGCGACTTCCTGAGAAGTCGCTTCCAGTCAGCTGGGCTACAAGGATTCGAACCTTGAGATGCTGGAGTCAGAGTCCAGTGCCTTACCATTTGGCGATAGCCCATCACAACAAAAGTTATTATAAAGCAGACCTTGGGAAAATGCAAGCACTTTTTTGAAAAAAATAAAAAATTCTTTTAGGAAGCTCCAAGAGATTACTTGTTTTAATTATAGTATTTCCACAAGTGGCTGGATTTACCAGAGTATTTTTATAAAAATGAGGGAAATTAATATAAAATTTAGAATATGGTTTGACAAACATTGTATTATAGTTTATTATTTCACGTGTTACGTTATGGACATTTATGGAGGGGTTATAAAAGATGAACATTATATACGTAGTCCCATGGGCTATATGTGAAACAGAAAGTATATATGTAAAGAAGGTAAATGGAGATAATATACCTGCACCTGAGAAGGGCTCAGCGGTAGATGATTGGTGTATAAGAAATGTTATTCCAAACCCTGACAGACGAAGCAAAGATATATATGCTATCGTAGATGTTTATAACGGATACAAGGAGAATCTTAACGAGAAGGGTATGTCGGTGTTCTCATTAAGTAACTCTGTGGAGAAGCTTGAGGAGCTTGGCTATGTAAAGGCTACAGAAACCGAGGCGGATCATATTAGAAAAAAGGTTTTAAAGCTGGATAAGACTTCGAAGAAGTGATATAAACTATGGGACCACTTGCATAAGTGGTCTTATATTTTTATAACCGATGTGATATAATATATTACGATTTGTATGTAACTGTTAAAATTGTCGAGGTTGACAAGTAAAAGGAGGACGGACATGATAGAATTTGGAAAATGGAATACACTTAAGGTTATTCGTTCAAAAGAGTTTGGTGTGTATGTAGGTGAGGATAATACCCCTGCATCAGAGTGCATACTGCTCCCTAGAAAGCAGGTTCCGGAGGGAGTTAAGGCGGGAGCGACCATTGATGTGTTTATTTACAGAGATTCCCAGGACAGACCTATAGCTACAGTGAATCAGCCATATATTACTATGGGAGAGATTAAGAAGCTTAGGGTTAAGAATGTAACAAATATCGGTGCATTTATGGATTGGGGCTTAGAGAAGGATATACTTTTGCCTTACAAGGAGCAGACTGCAAAGGTTGAGGAAGGCAAAGAGTACTTAGTAAGGATGTATACTGATAAGTCAGACAGGCTCTGTGTGACCATGAGACTTTATCCACATCTTCTTCCTGTAGAGGGCTATGAGAAGGGTGAGCATGTTACAGGTACAGTCTATGAGTTCAAGAAGGGCTTAGGTGCCTTTGTGGCCATAGATGACAAGTATTTAGGGCTTATCCATGAGAATGAGCTTTATAACAAGGTTTATGTGGGAGATGAGGTTAAGGCCAGAGTAGTTAGTGTGCGAGAGGACGGTAAGGCCGACCTTTCATTAAGGGATGAGGCTTATGTTCAGATAGATCAGGACAGTCTTATGGTTTATGACATAATTAAAAGCTATAAAGGAGTTTTGCCATTTAACGACAAGGCAGATAAGGAGCTTATTAAGAAAGAATTTGGCCTTAGTAAGAACGCCTTTAAGCGTGCTGTGGGCAGGCTGTTAAAAGAGGGCAAGATTGTCATCACTGAGAATAGTATAGAGATAGTTGAGCAGGAGAAGAAAAAGAAGCCTGCCAGAAAATCTGATAGAAAAGCAGAGAGCAAATAAGCTACTGTATATGAAGGGAGACTACATAATGAACAAGACAATAATTAGCACAGATAAGGCACCTGCAGCAATAGGACCATATTCACAGGCTATTGCAGTAGGAGATATGATATTTACATCAGGTGTAATTCCTATTATTCCTGAGACAGGAGAGCTTGAGACCGGAGATATTAAAGCACAGGCTAAGCAGGCTATTGGTAATCTTATTAACCTTCTTGAGGCGGCTGGTTCAAATGCTGATTCAGTGGTAAAGACCACAGTATTTATCAAGGATATGAATGACTTTGCAGCTGTAAATGAGATTTATGCAACTTACTTTACAGACAACTATCCGGCACGTTCATGTGTGGAGGTTGCAAGACTTCCAAAGGATGTACTTATTGAGATTGAGGCTGTAGCTTTAAAGGCAAACTAGTATGACTAAGGATATGATAATATTGGTAGTAGCGCTGGCAGCTGTTTATAATCTGGTGGTGTTTTGCATATACGGCTATGACAAGCGCTGTGCCATAAAAGACAAATGGAGAGTTCCGGAGAAGGTGCTTATAGGACTGGCTTTTTTGTTTGGTTCTGTTGGGGCTTATCTTGGTATGAGTGTGTTCAGACATAAGACAAAGCATACAAAGTTTACAGTGTTAGTACCACTTGCGTTGCTTATTCATATAGTGCTTGTGGTATGGCTTGTGGTAGGACGTTAAATTTTTTCTTGCATATTCTTCCACGAGTGGTAAAATGATTGTATGTGACAATCTACGGAAAGAAGGGTTTAGTAATGAGTAAGAATATTGATTGGTCAAACCTTGGATTTGGCTACATTAAGACAGAGAACAGATTTGTATCTAATTACAAGGATGGAGCATGGGATGAGGGTGCTATCACTACTGATGATATGGTTGTCATCAGTGAGTGTGCAGGTGTTCTTCAGTATGCACAGACTTGTTTCGAGGGCCTTAAGGCTTATAGAACGGAGGATGGTAAGGTAGTGTGCTTCCGTCCTGACTTAAACGCAAGCAGAATGGTGGATTCATGTGAGAGACTTGAGATGCCAACATTCCCAGAGGACAAGTTTGTAGAGGCAGTTGAAAAGGTTGTTCAGGCTAATTTAGATTATGTTCCACCATATGGCTCAGGAGCAACACTTTACATCAGACCATATATGTTTGGTTCAAACCCTGTTATCGGTGTTAAGCCTGCTGATGAGTATCAGTTTAGAATTTTTGTTACACCGGTAGGTCCTTACTTTAAGGGTGGCGCAAAGCCTATTACTATCAGAGTATCTGATTTTGATAGAGCAGCACCACATGGTTCAGGACACATTAAGGCCGGACTTAACTATGCTATGAGTTTACATGCTATTGTTGATGCTCATAATAAGGGATATGCTGAGAACTTATATCTTGATCCTGCAACCAGAACTAAGGTTGAGGAAACTGGTGGAGCTAACTTTATCTTCATTACTAAGGATGGAAAGCTTGTAACACCTAAGTCAGACAGTATTCTTCCATCTATTACAAGACGTTCACTTATGTATGTAGCTGAGCACTATCTTGGTATGGAGGTTGAGCACAGAGAGGTTTACCTTGATGAGCTTAAAGACTTTGCAGAGTGTGGTCTCTGTGGTACAGCAGCAGTTATCTCACCTGTTGGAAAGATTGATGACCATGGTACAGAGATTTGCTTCCCAAGTGGTATGGAGGAGATGGGTCCTGTAACTAAGAAGTTATATGATACATTAACCGGAATCCAGATGGGTCGTATCGAGGCACCAGAGGGATGGATTAAGGTTATCGCTGAGTAAAAAAAGTTAAAAAGATTAAGGCGTCTCGCTTTTGTGGGGCGCCTTTGTTGTATGCGCACCTTGGTGTAAGGAGATTATATTATGAAGAAGACAGAAAAAACAAATGTAATGCGATTGTTAGAGCAAAAGAAAATAGACTACAAAAGCTATGATTATACTGATACAGGAGTGATAAGTGGTGCAGAGGTTGCCAAGGCTTTAGGACAAAACCCGGAGCAGGTATACAAGACTCTGGTGACTCAGGGGGCTACTAAGAATTATTATGTATTCCTAGTGCCTGTGCTTAAGGAGCTTAATCTTAAAGCCGGAGCAAAGGCTGTGGGAGAAAAAAGCATTGCCATGATAAAGTCTAAGGAGTTATTACCACTTACAGGATACATTCACGGTGGATGTTCTCCTATAGGTATGAAGAAGCAGTTTAAGACGGTTATAGATGCCTCGGTTACAAATTTTGAAACTATATTTTTCAGCGCCGGAAAGATAGGCTACCAGGTAGAGGTTGCAGTGAAGGATATTGAGAAAATAGTTAGATATGAGTTAGGAGATATAGCTGAGTAAAAAACAGACTATAATTTATAAAATGAACGTATATATTTTCTAACGTGCAGGAATGTGACTTGTTAATATTCTCTAGAATTGTATATTAAAATTGTAGGAAGGTTTTTTGAGCAGATTGAATGGAGGGGAATATTATGAAGAAAAAGAAAACTATAGCTTTAGTGGGGATAATAGTTGTATTAATGACAGTGGCGGCTCTTGTTTTGGTTCCTAGGATAAGACTTTACAATGCTGTAAAGGATATTGATTTAGGACCTGTGGGAGAGATGTTTACACAGTACGATGTGATCGATGACAATCTGGTTAGAATCGAGGAGGAGTACTGTTACATAAGCATACCTGTAGATTACGAATATGAAGAAAAAGACGTGATAAAAACCTATAAATATTCTGAAGATGAAGCGGTTTCCTTCTCAAATGATACAAATGAAGAAGCACTTGTTTTTCTCCAAGATTCCTTTGGAGAAAGCCTTGAACTGTTTGATATAGAAATGCAGATGAAGGATTTAAAGAAGGGCTTTGAGGACTTAGGCTATGGTATACCGGATAATGAATATAATACTGTTAAGAATATGTATCTGTTAAACGAGGATGACTATAGCTTCTGGAATTATAATAAAGGCTTGGCCTATGCCCTTACTGCACGTATGAAATCAGAAACTATGTGGATGTCCAAACAATACATCTATGAGAGGGAAGATATGTATGCAACAGTTTTAGCTCGTTTATGGGAAGATGGTAAGTGTTACTATTATGCTACGGTTTATAACCCTGATGACCTTAACGAATCCTTTGTGATAATTATTAGAACCTATGACGAGCAGAAGGCTATGGCCATACTTAATTCTGTAGAGCTGAAATAAAAAATGAAAACAAAATATGGCTGGCTGGAGAAATCCAGTCAGCTTATTTTATTTTTTGTTGACAGATATATATCCAGGTGCTATATTAAATGTATGAACAATCATTCATATATTTAATTTAAGGAGGTATCCTATGGCGGATAAGGATAATAAGCATGAACATTGTTGCTCGGAGCAGCATAATCATAAAGAGCTAATTGAAACTGTTAGCATGGATATGCCTGAGGAAGAGGTGCTTTATGATTTAGCAGAGCTATTTAAGGTGTTTGGCGATACTACCAGAATTAAGATATTATACACTCTCTTTGAATCAGAGATGTGTGTATGTGATATAGCAGAGGTTCTTAATATGACGCAATCAGCTATATCTCATCAGTTAAAGGTTTTAAAGCAGGCTAAGCTTGTTAAGAATAGAAGAGATGGAAAGCAGATTATTTACTCATTGGATGATGGGCATATAGCTAATATTATAACTATGGGTATAGAACATATTATGGAGTAGCTGATAGTGGTTTGATGAAATACTGGCATGTAATATTAGTAAGATAAAATATAATATATAATAATGGAGGATATGTATATGAAAAAGAGATTTGATATGGAAGATTTAGATTGTGCAAACTGCGCTGCAAAGATGGAGGAGGCTATTAAGAAGATTGAGGGTGTTATAGATGCAAATGTCAGCTTTATGGCACAGAAGCTTACTATCGAGGCAGAGGAAGCGGATTTTGACAAGATTATGAAACAGGTTGTAAAGGCAGTTAAGAAGGTTGATTCAGACTGTGAGGTCGTGCTTTAAAGATGAACAAAAAACAGAAACGACAATTAAAGAAGATAATTATATCGTTAGTACTTCTGATTGTTATGGTAGTTATCCATAAGCTGGTAATAGATAAGCTGGAACTAGGAAATGTATTATCCAGAGTAATACTTACAGCTATGTACCTAGTGCCTTATCTGATAATTGGTGGTAAGGTTCTTGCTAAGGCAGGAAGAAATATTCTAAATGGTCAGGTTTTTGATGAAAACTTCCTTATGTCTTTGGCTACAATCGGTGCATTTATATTAGGGGAGTACACTGAGGCGGCAGCGGTTATGCTGTTTTATCAGGTGGGAGAATTATTCGAGAATATTGCTGTAAATAAATCTAGAACTGCGGTGACAGCTTTAGTAGGTCTTAGACCAGATTACGCTAATATAGAGCAGGACGGAGAACTTGTAAAGGTTGATCCTAGTGACGTCACAGTTGGAAGTGAGATAATTATACTTCCGGGAGAGAAGGTTCCCGTGGATGGTGTTGTTGTGGAGGGCGAAAGCTTTGTGAATACAGCTGCGTTAACAGGAGAGTCAGTGCCTAGAGGAGTTAAGGTTGGTGATACTGTACTTAGCGGTTGTATCAATGAGGGTGGAAAGCTTACTCTTAAGACTACAAAGAACTTTGAGGAATCCACAGTTGCGAAGATTCTTGATATGGTGGAGAACGCAAGCTCCAGAAAGTCTAGGTCAGAAAGCTTTATTACAAGGTTTGCAAAGTATTATACTCCACTTGTTGTAGTAGCGGCTCTTATAGTTGCATTTATTCCACCTATTATACTTCACCAAAGCTTTGCAAAATGGATAGGTAGAGCACTAATATTCCTGGTAATATCCTGTCCGTGTGCGTTGGTTATTTCGGTTCCACTTGGTTTCTTCGGAGGAATTGGTGCAGCGTCAAAGCTTGGTATCTTGGTAAAAGGTAGCAATTACTTAGAGGCTATGGCCGAGGCTGATACAGTGGTATTTGATAAGACAGGAACTCTTACAGAGGGTGTATTTAAGGTAAATGAGGTAGTGTGCAAAGGTGATTGCAGTAGCGATGAATTGCTTATGCTTGCAGCTTATGCAGAGTGCTATTCCAATCATCCTATAGCAAAATCAATTGAAAGTGCTTACGTTGAGGTGGGTAATACTATAGATAAAGATAAGATAGAGGATGTTAAGGAAATATCCGGTAAGGGTGTTAGTGTAAGCTTAGATGGAGCCACAATATTTGCTGGTAACAAAAAGCTTATGAGAGATATGGGAATAAGCTTTGATGAGAATAATGACACTAGCGGTACAGTGGTTTACGTGGCTAGAGACAAGGAATACTTGGGATATATAGTTATCTCTGATGTTATTAAACAGGATGCCTCAAGTGCCATTAGCAAGCTTCATAGCGAAGGAATTAAGAATACAGTTATGCTTACAGGGGATAGGGCAAAAACTGCACAGGCTGTGGCAGGTGAGCTTGGAATTAAGACGGTATATAGTGAGCTTCTTCCGGGAGATAAGCTGTGTAAGCTTGAGGAGATTATTGCTTCTAAAGGAAAGAGTAAAAAGCGTGGTAAGGTTGCTTTCGTAGGTGATGGAATCAATGACGCCCCAGCCCTAACCAGAGCGGATATAGGAATAGCCATGGGTGCTTTAGGACAGGATGCAGCTATTGAGGCAGCAGACATAGTTCTTATGGATGACAATATTAATAAGCTTGCTACAGTAAGAAATATTGGTGGCAAAACCCTTGCTATAGTAAGACAAAATATAGTATTTGCGCTGGGAGTTAAGTTCCTGGTTATGATACTTGGATTATTTGGAATTGCAAATATGTGGCTTGCAGTGTTTGCTGACGTTGGCGTAGCAGTAATCGCAATACTTAATTCTATGAGGATGCTAAAGTATAGGGAGTAAGGAAGTAGAAGAACTGTATTATGAAATGATAGGGATTCTAATGATTTTTTGAAAAAAGTTTAAATGTTTAGAGAAAGAAACGCATCACTATAATTAAGTTGATGCGTTTCTTTAGGTTTAGACTATATATTGATGTGATTATGATGGAAAAACTATGCAAAACGAAAGAAAGATAATTAAAACTGTTGCAAAATGCTTCAAATAGCTATAAGATGGAGAAAAGGAGGTGCGTAATATGATTACTGTAAGCTTAAGATTTGAAGATGATATGAAGAAAGAATTAGATGAGATGTGTGAGGAGATGGGTATGAATCTTACCACATTTTTTATGATTTATGCCAAAAAAGCTCTTCGAGATAGAAGAATACCATTTGATATTGTTGCTCCAGCTAAAGAAAAGACTGATAAGAAAGTGTTTGAGAGGGAGATGGATGATAGTGCCATAGATAAATTGCTGGAGGAATTTGTTTTGCCATCAGAACGAGGTAATAGGGTGGAAGAATATATGGAGGAAATGCGTGGAAATGATAGAATATAAAAGAGCATTTTGTGATACAGCTATCTTTATATATTATTTGGATAAAAATGAGCTGTTCTTTGATAAAGCAAAAAAACTATTTGCGGATTCATTAAGAGAAGGTTTAGAAATAGTTACTTCCACAATTACATATGAAGAGTATTGCGTTTTGCCGTACAGAGATGGAGATAGAATAAGAATTACTAATTTTAACAGGTTTATTAATATATTAAAGATAAAGATTTTTGACATATCAATAGACATTGCAAATATGGCGGCAATATTACGTGCTAAGTATCCGGGTATAAAGAGCATGGATGCTTTGCAATTAGCCACAGCAATAGTTTCTGAATGTGATGTGTTTTACACTAATGATAAGCAATTGCTACAGGTAGAAGAAGTTAATGTGGTTGTGTTATAAAAAAGAGAGCATGAAGAGAGCACATACATACAAGTAAACTTGTGTATGTGCTCTCTTTTTGCATGCATAGCTCGCTGATTGTGTTTTTTATAAATGATTAGTCAAAAATAATAATCTAAACACTAAATTATCACTCTTACTTTGTCTGTAAAGATACTTACCCGAGAGTCCTCTTATTCTCTGCTTAAATGAATTTCTGTATCCGGCAATCACATCTAATTGCGTCATTCTTTTATCTGGAATCTGATATTTTTCTCCAAATGCAATTGCCTGCTTAGACACATGTCCCTTATTTGTTTTGCTTTGAGATAATCTGCGCTTTATAATTCCAAGCTTTGAAGTAGAAGCACCAAGTACATTGTCCTTGTGCTGTCTGTACTTGTAGTATGCCTTGTTGTGGTGGATAGCCTTGCCGAAGCAGCTGGCAATCAAGTACAACCACCAATCGTGCATATAGCAGTCGGCAGGTGCATCTATTCTAACCATACCAAGCAGAGTAGGGTTAAATACTACGCTTCCTCCACGAGCGATATTCTCGATTAGAGCATTGCCAAATCCGGGCTTCTTAGCTTTAAATGTGGCTGTTTGGGAGTTGCTTGCATCTTTGATCTTACCTGATGCATTCAAATCTTCATCTGTTATATCAGCCTCGCAGCAGTAAAGTAAAGGTTTGTTCTCTTTGTTATCTATCTTGGCCAGCATATTACAAGCCACAGTGAGCTTATCAGCATACCAGTAATCGTCCTGATCTGCCAAGGCATAATAATCGTAGCCCATATCGGCCTCCTTGAACAGTTCAAAGAAGGACTTACAGGCTCCCATATTAGAGCCTTTAATAAGCTTAATGTCTGAGTTGTTTGAACAGTATTCGTGGATAATATCAACAGTAGAATCTGTAGAGCCATCGTCCCTTATTAAGATACTAACCTCTATATCCTTCTGTGTTAGAATACTGTCTAGCTGTTCTCTTATGTACTTTTCTCCGTTGTAGGTTGATAACAAAACCTGAACCTTATACATAATCTACCTCATAGAAGAAAGGGCTTAAAATTAGCCCTCTCTTAGCATATCTTCATAAATCTCTGTCATTCTATCATGAACCAGTTCAATGTCAAAATATTTTCTGCAGTTTGCCATATTTACTTCGCCCAGCTTTTCACACTCCTTTTCCTTCTTTAGAAGGTAGTTGAGTTTTTCGGTAAAGCCTTGTATATCATCTACAGGCACCAGATAATCCTTGCTCCTTGAATCCTTGTCTGGAGCAAGTAAGTCTCTGTTGCCTCGAATGTCTGAGGCGATAACAGGTAGTCCTGCTGCCATAGCCTGCATAATTGCCACAGGAAGTCCCTCCTGATAGCTGGTAAATAAAAATATATCTGCAATCTTACAAATCTCTAATATGTCAGTTCTATATCCTGCGAATATAACCTTATCCTTGATGCCAAGCTCCTTGCTAAGCTCTCTAAGCTTTCTTAACTCCTTGCCTCTACCACAGATAAGTAAAACTGCATCCTCATTTTCGGCAGCAGCAAAGGCGTTGATGGTGGCAGATACATTTTTTCTTGGAATAAGCTCTGCCATAGTCATAACAATTTTCTTTCCCTTAGGAATCTTTAGTTCCTTGCATTTTTCCTTCTTGTCCACAGTAAGCATGCTTATGGCTGTGGTGTCAACACCTACTCCGGGAACGTACTCAACGTGAGTTTTCTTAAACTTCCTTGTAGCAGTCTCGTAATCCTCATGGTTTAAGGTTATGAGACAGTCTGTGCATTTAGATAAGGACTTTTCTATATTGTAGTATAAAAGATAATTCTTAAAAGCAGCACCCTTAAAAAAGTGGAAGCCGTGAACAAAATATATCACCTTAGTGCCGTCTTTCTTTCGGAAGCTTTTAGCTGCAAGTCTACCCGCCACACCACCAAAAGGAGTCTGGGTGTGAACCAGAGCGCAAGGATTCTCCTTAAGATAATCCTTAATCATCTTAACTGATTTGAACATCTTGGTAAGCTGGGTAACTCTTCTAGGGATAGGGAGGTGAATGGCATCAATACCCTTGTCCTCTAACTCCTGCTTAAAACTAGCAATCTTTTCTCTGGTGCTGGAGTTTCCATCCTTGAAATTAGCCGCAACAGTAATATGGTAACCCATAGAGCTTAGGATGTTTATATTATCTCTATTAAAATGGTCTATCATAGATGCTGAATTGGCTATCAGCATGACCCTTTTGCTCATAAGCGCCTCCTATATAAGCCTTTGTGGGTGATTATACTATATTTTGATTGGATAGACAAATGTTTATTCTTATAAAAAAATGCACAAAATTCTTTCGGGAATTTTTATAAGGTTTGTGTTTTTTGGTATGTTTTCAAATTATTAAAACTGATTTATAATTATATGGTATTTTTGCTTAGGAAAATTATATTGGAGATTACATATGAGATTTGCACACATTTCAGACCTGCACCTAGGACGACTGGTGGATAAGGGAACACCTTGGGAGAAAAAGGCGTCTAAGGAGCTGTTTGACAGTTTTACAAATTTGATAGATATACTTGAGGGAGAGAAGTTGGATTTTCTCTTCATATCCGGCGATTTGTTTGACCATCCACCTACAGAGGATGAGCTTAGACAGGTTGATATGGAGCTGGTGAGACTGGCTAAAACCTACATAATATATGTTACGGGAGAAGCAGATTATCTTAAGGAGAAGACTCCTATATGGAACTACAAATTCCGTTCTAATATGTTTCTGTTAAATGGAGAGGAATTTAATAACTGCGTGCCGGAAAGTATGATGCCGGTGAGAAACAGCTATGCTGACGGTATAGTGGACAGTATATATTTTGAAAAGTATAACCTTGATATATATGGTATATGTCAATATGCGCCTAAGAATCAGAGAAATGATTTGGACTTTGTTTATGTTCGAGACACAAAGCGAAAGAATATATTGCTGCTTCACGGAGGAGACAGGGATGTAAGTCCCTTTGATTTAGATGACTTAGGACCTAAGAAATTTGATTATTTTGCTATGGGTCACAGTCACAGCTTTAGATGTAAGAAAGAAAAGAAGCTATATTATCCCGGAGCTCCGGAGCCACTTGGTCCTGAGGACACAGGAGACCATGGATATATAAAGGGATATATGGATAAGGATACTACAAGTGCCAAGTTTGTTGCCACTGCTCAAAGATGCTATAAAACTATAGAGGTAGATGCTGATGAGAGAATGACCAATGTAAACTTAAATGATATTTTGCGCGAGAAGTGTGGCAAGGACAAGGGTAGTATATTTTCTATAAAAATCAATAGAAGTGCAAACTGTTACACAGAATTTAATATAGATGCATTAAAGGAGCGTTATCGTATCATACAGGTTACGGGAGATAAGGCAGATGGGGTAGATTTCAGACAGCTGGAGGAAATTAACGGAGATAACGTGCTTGGTAAAACTTTAAAGCGTATTAGAGAATCCAAATCTCCAAATGCCAATGCTGCCTTTGTGGAGTACGCTCATTCTATGTCTAAGCTTCTGTGGGGAAATGATAATACGGATATAAAAAATAGAAGAGCTGATAAGGCACAGGCGGTGCTTGCAAACAAGCAGGTCTCACAGGACAAGAGGCAGGAGATAGAGGTATTAAAGAAGCATATGAATGATCTGGCTATGGAGCATACAGCCTTAAGTAATAAGCTGGTAAAGTATCCCGATCAGACAGGTAAGCTTAATTCCGTAAGAGAACGAATTAAGGAGCTTGAATACGAGCTTGAAAATATCAGATTTCAGGATTCCCAGGTTGATAAGATATACAGTGGCAGAAAGGTCAGATTTGTGCTTTTTGTTGCCACACCTATAGCACTGGTTATTTCTTATCTTCTTACTGTGGGTGTAATATTTGCCTTTGTGTTTATGGATTGGGATGCCTGGTATAAAAAGGTTATGGTTGGACTGGCTTTGTTTGTATTAATCATATTGCTTAGTATGATTATATATAACAGGACAAAAAGGTTTAGAAAAAGAGTGTTTGGCACACCTATTCCTTTAGAGGAACACACGGAAAACTCCATGAGGATGCAGGAGATAGAGGATGAGCTGGCGGTTCTTATGACCACAGAGTCTGAGTGTAAGGCAAATCAGGCGAAGTATTCTAAGATTATGAAGGAGCGGTCTGACCTGGAGAAAAAGATGTCAGCACTGGAAGCCAGATATAAGCAGGGAGTTCTTATATCCGGACAGCTTTAAAAGCTTTGCCTGGTGTTAATTTGAATTTATAAGAGGTATAACATAATGAGTGAAACTAGAAAACAGGAAAAAGTTACAGAGAATTTTAAGGAAAACAAGATGGGAACCATGCCTGTTAATTCTTTGCTAATCAGTATGTCAGTTCCTATGATGCTTTCTATGCTTGTGCAGGCATTGTATAACATCGTGGATAGTATATTTGTTGCAAAGATAAGTGAGGATGCGCTTACTGCAGTATCCTTAGCTTTCCCCATGCAAAGCTTGATGATAGCCCTTGGAGGAGGTATGGGTGTTGGTGTTAATGCCCTGCTTTCTAAGGCTCTTGGAGAAAAGGATTATGAAAGAGTTAATGCTTCGGCAAAAAACGGCATTTTTCTCGCATGTATAAATGCTATAATCTTTCTTGTGGTTGGACTTACAGTGGTCAAACCATTCTATGAGGCCCAGACAAATAATCAGGCGATTATCGATTACGGGGTGAAGTATCTTACCATTGTATGCTGTTGCTCCTTCGGTATTTACTGTCAGTTTATATTTGAGAGACTGCTGCAGTCTACCGGTAAGACAACCTTTGCTATGGTGACTCAGCTTATAGGAGCTGTCACCAACCTTATACTAGACCCCATATTAATCTTTGGATATTTTGGCGTTCCAAGGATGGGTGTAGCCGGAGCTGCTATCGCTACAGTTGTTGGCCAGATATTTGCAGGAATTGCAGCTATCATAATAAATGTAAAATATAATGATGAGATAAAGCTTGATTTTAAGGGCTTTGTACCATCAGGACAGATTATAGGCAAGATATACCAGGTTGGTGTTCCATCCATAATTATGCAGTCCATAGGCTCTATAATGACCTATGGCATGAATCAAATACTTATGGCATTTTCATCTACTGCCACAGCAGTATTCGGTGTTTACTTTAAGCTTCAGAGCTTTATATTTATGCCGGTGTTTGGCCTTAACAACGGTATGGTGCCTATTATTGCATTTAACTATGGTGCTCAGAACAGAGAGAGACTGGTTAAAACCATAAAGCTTAGTATGATATATGCCATAAGCATTATGTGCTTTGGAACACTGGTGTTTAATCTTATACCCAAGCAGCTTTTGGGATTGTTTGACGCATCTCCACAGATGATTAGTATGGGAGTTCCTGCTCTCAGGATAATAAGTGTACATTTCCTGTTGGCCGGCTTTTGTATAATCGGTGGCTCTGTATTCCAGGCCTTGGGTAGGGCAGTGTACAGTATGATAAACTCAATTATGAGGCAGGTTGTGGTGCTTTTGCCTGCGGCATATCTACTGGCTCAACTTGGAAATGTAAACTATGTGTGGTGGGCTTTTCCTATTGCGGAGCTTATGAGTCTTACTATGACATCCATATTTATGGTAAGAATAAATAAAAATATTATTAGTAAAATTGGTACAAATGAAGATGGTTTAGCTTGAATAAAAGGCTGACAAATGATATTATACAAGGGTGTTTTGTTTAGTAACTAAGGTGTTTTGCTTGTGTTAAGCCAAGGAATGAATTTGAATATTATAGGTGATGAGATTATGAAGATAGGATTTGACAACGAGAAATATTTAAAAATTCAATCAGAGTATATTAAGGAGAGAATTGATAAGTTTGGAGACAAGCTTTATCTGGAGTTTGGTGGAAAGCTAATAGATGATTTTCATGCATCCAGAGTTCTTCCGGGCTTTGCTCCGGACAGTAAGCTTAAGATGCTTCTTAACCTGGCGGATCAGGCAGAGGTGGTTATCGTTATTAGTGCAGATTCTATCGAGAAGAATAAGATGCGAGAGGATCTGGGAATAACCTATGATAAGGATGTTATAAGACTTATCGAGGAGTACAGAGCCTTTGGACTATATGTTGGCAGCGTTGTTGTGACTATGTATTCAGGACAGCCTGCGGCAGCAGCCTTTAAGGAGAAGCTGGAGAAGAAGGGCATAAGAGTTTATATTCACTATTCTATAGAGGGTTATCCTACTAATGTTCATCACATAGTTAGCGATGAGGGCTTTGGAAAGAATGATTATATAGAGACTGAGAGACCTCTTATTGTGGTTACGGCACCGGGACCGGGAAGCGGAAAGATGGCAACCTGTCTGTCACAGCTTTACCATGATAATAAGCGGGGAATAAAGGCCGGATATGCAAAGTTCGAGACTTTCCCAGTGTGGAATATGCCTCTTAAGCATCCTGTAAACCTTGCCTATGAGGCGGCTACAGCAGACCTTAACGATATTAATATGATAGACCCATTCCATCTAGAGGCTTATGGTGAGACTACAGTTAATTACAATAGAGATATAGAGATATTCCCTGTATTAAATGCTATATTTGAGGAGATTTACGGAGAGAATCCATATAAGTCACCTACTGATATGGGAGTTAATATGGTAGGAAACTGCATAATAGATGATGATGTTGTATGTGACGCATCCCGTATGGAGATAATTAGAAGATATTACAGATATCTAAATGGCATGGCCTTAGGTGATGATGTTGAAAGCGAAATCTATAAGATTGAGCTTCTTATGAAGAATGCAAAGATTACCACTGACGACCGTAAGGTTACAGTGGCAGCTAAGGAAAGAGCGGAGAGACTTGGAGTTCCTACAGCTGCTATAGAGCTGGAGGATGGAACTATTATTACATCTAAGACAGGAGAGCTGTTAGGAGCATCCTCAGCACTTATTCTTAATGCGCTTAAGTATTTAGGAGGTTTGGAGGATGATGCACTTTTAGTTGCACCAAGTGCATTCCTGCCTATTCAAGAGCTTAAGACCACCTATCTTGGAGCTAAGAATCCAAGACTTCACTCTGATGAGGTTCTTATCGCCCTTGCACTTTCGGCAAAGGATGACCCAAGAGCCAAGGTGGCCATGGATCAGCTGTCCAAGCTTAGTGGATGTCAGGTTCATACTTCAGATATGCTTTCTGATGTGGATTTAAAGACCTTTAAGAAGCTTGGTGTTGACCTTACCAGTGAGCCGATTATGACTAACCAGAAGGAAAAGTAGGATAAATATAAGGGGGCTGTGCACAGTTTATTGTGCACAGCCCTTTTGGTATTTATTTGCACTTGTTCATGTCAACGCATGGCGCAACTGTATCGAAGCCTGGATTGAAGGCGTAGAAATTCTTCTCGTCAAGCTTATCCTGGACAAGGCGTAAGCACTCTCCGAAACGCTGGAAGTGTACGATTTCTCTGGCACGGAGGAACTTTAAAGGTTCATAAACGTCAGGATAGTCCTTGCAGAGGCGGAGAAGATTGTCGTAGGTAGTACGTGCCTTTTGCTCTGCTGCAAGGTCCTCATAGAGGTCGGTAATGATGTCACCCTTGCTCTGGAATTCGCAGGCGTTAAATGGTACACCACCTGCAGCCTGAGGCCAGATTCCTAGAGTGTGGTCTACATAGTATTTGTCAAAGCCTGAGGCCTTAATCTCTTCCATAGAAAGATTCTTGGTAAGCTGGTATACGATTGTTCCTACAATCTCAAGATGACCAAGCTCCTCAGTTCCAATGTCCGTCAGAGTTGCCATTACCTCTTTATAAGGTGTGGCAAATCTCTGGGACAAATATCTCATTGATGCCCCCAGCTCTCCGTCAGGACCACCATATTGGCTTATGATTGCCTGTGCCAGCTTGGCGTTGGTCTCCTTGATGTTTACAGGGCATTGAAGTCTCTTTTCATATACAAACATTAGCGTCCACACTCTCCTTCCCATGGCCATGGTTTATTTACCCAATCCCAATAATTGTCAACGTTTACATCATATTTGCAGATAGGACCATATAATTTTGTGTATGTTTCCACTGCTTCTTTTCTAATATCCTTGTAGTAGTTGTATTTATCCAATGCCTGCTGACAATTTGGGTGTGTATTTAAGAATAGTGCGATATCATCTATCATAAATGATACCTGGTTAATGTAGCAAAATAATTCTGATTTTCCCATCTGATTCATTTACATCTTCCCCCTTGCTCCGCAGAATATCAAATTAAGGTCTGGGAAAATAGTACCCTGACAGATAGCTGTCTCTAAATCATAGAGATCACTCCATTCCTGCATAGGTACATAGCCCATTCCTAATGTCATATGTCTCATATGATGATTGTTGTCTTTACAATCACAGTCGTCATCCTTTACAATCGGCATAATATCCATACACTGATGATGGTTGTGCTGATGATTATGCTGATTGTTCATAGGTCTGCTGTTCATAGACATAGGTCTGCCGTAGCTGCTCATCGGTCTATTTTGGTTACACTGGTCATTCATATTGCAATTATATGGATGACGTCCACTTGCTTTATATGTCTCCAAATCAATTACCTCCTGATTTAAAATAATGTGATATTGAAAGCACATTATCTTTGAATATATTTTTATAATATGTGGTAGGATAATTAAATGTTACAAAACTAACTGGGCAAATATGGTATCCAAGTGGATTGTTATGAAAAAAGGTGTATTTTTCTCCGTAAAAAGAGTATAATCAATAATATTATTTGAAACGTATTATTGAGGTAATGTAGACAGTGAATGAGTTAATCAAGGTTGGAGAAAGAACATATTATATATCCGGTCCATTTCATGTAGGAGTGTATGATTTGGGAACAAAGAGTGAGACTGATTTAAAACAGGTTTGTCTCATAGATTCCGGAGTGGATTCAACAGTTGCAAGAGTTATAGACAAGCGTATGATAGAGGCTGGATTTTGTGTAAAAATGATTATTAACACTCATTATCACGCGGACCATACGGGAGGAAATGATTATTTTAAGAAAAAGTATGATTGTCCAATTTACTCCACTAAGATGAATGCGGCACTTATATCAAATTACGATATATGTCCGGCCATAGTGTGGGGTGCTAAGCCTATCGATGAGATAATGAATAACTATTTTTATGCAACCCCAACTGAAGTCTGGGATATAGATGATATCACCTTGCCTGATGGAATGGAGCTGGTAGAGTTAAATGGTCACAGTCTATCTCAGATAGGTGTTAGAACCTCGGATGATGTGCTGTTTTTAGGAGATGCAGTGGTAAGTAAAGAAACCATAGATAAGCATCCCTTGACTTACATTTATGATCCTAAGGTGCATTTTGAAACCTTAAATAGATTAAAAGGGATTAAAGCCAAACTTTATATTCCATATCACGCTGAGCCGGTGAAGAAGATTAAGTCCCTGTGTGATTACAATATAAAGTGTATGGAGGATAACATAGCTTTGATTAAGGAGATATGCAGTGAGCCCCGTCATCTGGATGAAATCATAAGTATGTTTTACAACAGACGTGGGTTAAAGCTGAGCCTGTATAAGTATGCGGTTGAGGGCGGTATAATACGCACCTATCTCACCTATCTTTATAATAAGGGTGAGCTTACTGTGGCTAATGAGGATAACTTTATTAAATGGAAGAATGCACAGTGATTGCACTAATATAGTGTGTATCATACGGAGGATGCGCGATGAATAAAAAAATCATATTTAAAACAGCTCTTGGTGATATAAGATACTGTGTTTTAGATACAGCTACGGATTGCATCTCACAGATGGAGAAGGTTTTTGGAGTTGAAAAGGGCTATGGGTTTAGTATAGAGATGGATGAAAAAGAGATTAGGCTAAAGGATTACTTTGCAGGTGAAACCAGAGCAAGCTTTCCAATCATCGCTATGGAAGATAGCAGCCTTCCTGTATGCCTAGAGCAGGTGAGGGAAGAAAGAGAGTAAGTAAAATAAAAAGGATGCGCAATTCGCGCATCCTTTATTTTCTTATTCCATGGCAGCCTTTAATGCCTTATCAAGGTCTGCTAATATATCATCTACATTTTCAAGTCCTACAGAGAAACGTACAAGACCTGCTCCGATGCCAGCTGCTACAAGCTGCTCATCAGTGAGCTGACGATGAGTCTCGCTGGCTGGGTGAAGCACGCAGGTACGAATATCTGCCACGTGAACCTCGTTTGAAGCAAGATCAAGAGCATCCATAAACTTAGCTGCCGCAGGTCTGCCACCCTTGATGTTGAAGGAGATAACTCCGCTGGCATTGCCATTTAAGTACTTCTTGCAAAGCTCATAGTTCTCATCAGATTCAAGTCCTGGGTAAGTAACACTTTCTACAGCTGGTGAATCCTTGAGATATTTTGCAACTGTAAGTGCATTCTCACAGTACTGCTTCATACGAACTGCCAATGTCTCAAGTCCCATATTAAGTAAGAAAGCTGAGTGAGCTGCAGGATAAACACCGAAGTCTCTCATAAGCTGCATTCTTGCTTTTATGATGTAAGCCATATTTCCATACTGCTTGGTGTATGATATTCCATGGTATGACTCGTCCGGCTCCACAAGCTCAGGGAACTTGCCGTTGGTCCAATCAAACTTACCACTGTCTACGATAACACCACCAACCTGAACAGCGTGTCCGTCCATATACTTGCTAGTTGAGTGGATAACAATATCAGCACCGAAATCTATAGGTTTACATAACACAGGTGTTGCGAATGTATTATCAACGATAAGTGGTACCTGCATCTCATGTGCAATGTTTGCAAATCTCTCGATATCGAAAACCTTTAATGCAGGGTTTGCAATAGTCTCACCGAATACTGCCTTAGTATTCTCCTTAAATGCTGCTTTAATCTCTTCATCTGACCATGAAGCGTCTACATAGATACACTCGATTCCCATCTTCTTAAATGTATATGAGAAAAGGTTGATAGTACCGCCGTAAATCTGTGGAACGCTTATGAAGCTGTCGCCGGCCTGGCAGATGTTAAGTATAGAAAGAAGTGAAGCTGCCTGTCCTGATGAAGTACACATAGCACCAACACCGCCCTCAAGGGCCGCAATCTTTTCCTCTACAGCCATAACTGTAGGATTACCAAATCGTGAATAGCAAAGTCCCTTGGTAGGGTCATCAAATATAGCTGCAACCTCAGCAGCAGAATCATACACATATGTAGTACTCTGAACTATAGGAAGAACTCGTGGCTCTCCGTTCTTAGGTGTATAACCTGCGTGAAGGCATTTAGTTTCGTCTCTCATGTTGTATATACCTCCTTGTGGCAAATGTGCCCTTAATATCATATTTGCTATTATATAATTACATAGTAAAAATGGCAATGAAAAATATAAAATATTGTTTGTAAAAAATATATACTATGATATAATATATTTTAGTATTTTGTGTCGTAAATTGGAGGTTTGTGTATGAAAAGAAAGATAACGGCTATGATGGCTTTGCCAGTGGCAATTATGGGTTTGGCGATTATGCTTATTATGCACTTTTTGGTTAGGGACGCATTGGCTGACAATCCTGAGCAGTTTGAAAATATTTATGATTTGATTAAAACTATAGTGATTGTATTTATAGTGTTGAGTGCAGTTTTAGCTCCGATTATAGCTAATTCTATAGTTAAGGCTATTGAGGCCGGTACTATGGCAGTTAAGCAGGTCGCAGCAGGTCAGCTTACCTCAGAGATAGATCCTAAGTTCCTTCACAGAGGAGATGTAATAGGAGATTTATGCCGAGCTGTTGACAGCATGAAGAATGAGCTTAGATACATTATTACAGATATTAATACTCACACTCAGACATTGCTTGAGTCAGCTGATACTCTTGACAGTAATGCACAGTCAACACTTTCCACAGTAGATGGAGTGGAGAGAGCAGTTAATGACATTGCAGATGGAGCTAACTCACAGGCTAGAGATGCGGTTAAGGCTACAGAGAATGTTAACCTTATGGGAGAGATGCTTGAGGCTACAAGCAGCGAGATTGAGAGACTTACATATAACACTACAGTTATGAAGGAGTCCAGTGAGAGAGCTACAAACTCTCTTGCAGAGCTTAAGAAGATTAACGACGAGGTTATGGCGGCTATCGACCAGATATTTGACCAGACCAATAGAACCAACGATTCTTCACAGAAGATTAAGGGTGCTACAGATATGATTAGTGGTATCGCTGATGAGACAAATCTTCTTTCACTTAACGCTTCTATTGAGGCAGCCCGTGCCGGTGAGCAGGGAAGAGGCTTTGCAGTAGTTGCTAATGAGATTCAGCATCTTGCAGAGCAGACAGGAGCTACTACAGATTCTATAGGACTTATGATTGGAGAGCTTATTGAGGATTCTGAGAGTGCAGTTGAGACTATGGCTATGGTTAAGTGCATAGTTGAGGAGCAGAGCAGAAATGTTGAGGAGACTCAGGCTATCGTAGAGGCTATGATTGATGCTATTGAAGCTTCTGTTAAGTCAATATCATCTATCCAGGAGCAGAGCTTACAGCTCAATGATGCTAAGGATGAGATTATCACCGTAGTTGAGAGCCTTTCAGCCATAGCTGAGGAAAATGCAGCCAGCACACAGGAAACATCTGCTGCTACTGCAGAGGTTGCTAACAGCTTTGGAGAGGTCACAGAGGCTGCTGACAAGGTTAAGACTGTTGCAGATGGTATTGCGGAGACCGTTGGAGCATTTAAGATAGACTAGTTTTTGTATAATAGTATATATAATATTTTAAACCGGTGATTTAAAGCAGGCGAAAATATAAGAAAAACCTACATTTTCTTATATTTTGTGCTTGCTTTTAATTTTCTTATATGGTAATATCTAACTCTGTGATATATTTTTATATTCCTTGCTTCCGAGTGATTCGGAGGCCATTAGACCATAAGGAGGTGCAATAACATGAACAAGTATGAATTAGCGTTAGTTGTTACAACAAAGATTGATGACGATGCTAGAGCGGCTGTAGTAGATAAGGCTAAGAGCATTATCGAGAAGGCTGGCGGTACTGTTACTAATGTTGACGACTGGGGTAAGAAGAGATTAGCTTACGAAATCCAGAAGATGAAGGAAGGCTACTACTACTTCATTCAGTTCGACGGTAACGCAGAGTGCCCAGCTAAGATTGAGGCTAAAGTTCGTATTATGGAATCTGTTATCAGATATCTTTGTGTTAGACAGGACGCAGAGTAAGATCGATAAGGAGGAATTCCGATGAACAAGGTAATATTAATGGGTCGTTTGACTCGTGATCCTGAAGTTAGATATTCACAGGGCGCAGAGCCTTTAGCAATTGCTAGATATACATTAGCTGTAGATAGACGTTTTACAAGACGTGACGGAAGTAATAATGATCAGTCAGCAGATTTTATCTCTTGTGTTGCCTTTGGCAAGAATGGAGAGTTTGCTGAGAAGTACCTTAAGCAGGGTACAAAGATTCTCGTTACAGGCAGAATTCAGACAGGCAGCTATACTAATAAGGATGGCAACAAGGTTTATACAACAGAGGTTGTTGTAGAGGACCATGAGTTTGCAGAGAGTAAGGCAGCAGCTGGTAATGGCGGTGGCGGAAGCTATCAGTCAGCAGACAGACCAGCACCTGAGAGCGCTAGCGCAGATGGATTTATGAGTATTCCAGAGAATATGGAGAACGATTTACCATTTAAGTAACATTAGATTTAGATGTTAGGAGGTAAATAACATGGCTTATAATAAGACAGAGACGAGCGGTTCAGCAGATGCTCCTATGAAGAGAAGACCTATCCGTAGAAGAAAGAAGGTTTGCGTATTCTGTGCAGAGAAGAATGCTGTTATAGATTACAAGGACGTTAACAAGCTTAAGAGATACATCTCAGAGAGAGGTAAGATTCTTCCTAGAAGAATTACTGGAAGCTGTGCAAAGCATCAGAGAGCTTTAACAGTAGCTGTTAAGAGAGCAAGACACGTTGCAATTATGCCATACGTAGTTGATTAATATTTATGAGCTTACATCCGGAGACTTCGATAAGAGGTCTCCGGAATTTTTTTACGCATACATTTCCAGGAATGAATGTAGTAATAAAAACTACATCACAAAGTTTTCAATAAAATATAGCTTGAATTATTTATAATATAAGTATATAATTTCATAATATATGGTAAAATGTTAAATAATTGTTTTAGCAGTGGAGAGTTATGTCTAAGAAGAATAAACAACAATTATATACGAGGAAAGAGCTTCGCTGGGATAAGTTGGATAATACTGCAAACTTATTCCCTGTCATAGTAAGTGAAAGTGTAAGTAATGTGTACAGATTATCTGTAACCTTAAAGGAGGATATTGAACAGGAATTACTGCAGAAGGCATTAAATAAGGTTCTTCCTTACTTTGATGTGTTTAAGATGAAGCTTAAAAAAGGTCTGTTCTGGTATTACTTTGAGACTAATCATAAGCCAACTCCTAAGGTACTTCCGGAGAATACCTATCCATGTATGTATATCAATCCCTATACTAACAATGAGTTTTTATTTAGGGTCACATATTATGAAAAGCGTATTAATCTGGAAGTGTTTCATGTGCTTACTGACGGTAGCGGGGCATTGACATTTTTGAAGGAGCTTACCTATCAGTATCTAAGATATAAGCATCCTGAGCTTAAAGAGTTGAATAATCATATTCTGCAGGCTGATACCTCTCTGGACAGTGAGGACAGCTATGTTAAGAATTATAAGAAGAGTGCAAAGAAGGGCTATAAGACTGAGAAAGCGGTAATTATCAAGGGAGAGAAGCTTCCTGTTAATAACTTTGGCATAATTCATGGATATATTAAGGTTGATGAGCTAAAGGGAATCGCTAAGAGATATGGATTAACTATAAATCAGCTTCTGGTTGGTACATTTATCTGGTCTGTATATAAGGAATACCTAAAATGTATGCCTTGCGATAAGCCTATAAGTGCCTGCGTTCCTGTAAATCTAAGACCTTACTTTAATTCTGATACAACAAAGAATTTCTTTGCAGTAGTGTCAGCAGTGTTTAAGCCAACTAAGGAGAGCTATACCTATCAGGAGGTTTTGGCCATAGTTAAAGAAAGCTTAGATAAGCAGGTTAACAGAGAGAATTTGGAGAAGCTTTTCTCCTACAATGTGTCCAACGAGAAGAATTGGGTGCTCCGAGTGGTGCCACTTGTTATAAAGAATATGGCTATGAAGTTTGTGTATAAGACCTCGGCAAGGGCAAATACTACAACCATAACCAATATTGGACTTATAAAGCTGGCAGATGAATTTAAGGATTATGTGGATAAATTCCATGTGGTACTTTCTATGTCCAAGGGTCAGAATATAAAGGGCGGAGTGTGCTCTTACGGAGATACCTTGGTATTTACCTTTAGCTCTGCCATAAGAGAAAACTTTGTTCAGAAGGAATTCTTTAGAAGACTTGCATCAGAGGGAGCAAACATATCTATAGAAAGTAATGGAGTATATTATGACTAAATGTAATAGATGTAACATTAGAATATTGGATGATTCTCTGGTTTGTCCTCTGTGTAGAGGAGTTCTTGAAAGAACGGGGGATAGTAACCAGGGCACAGATATAGATATGGATGATATCGGTATGGATGAGATTGAGATGTATGAATCAAAGTCAGTAATGTATCCGGATGTTAAGCCTGCCACCAAGAAGATTAAGCTGGTGATTAAGCTGTTTATATTCATCTCCATAGTGGTGGAGTGCATTCTTATTCTTATTAATTATCTTACCTACAAGGGTGTTAAATGGTCTCTAATATGTGGGGCTGCACTGATATATCTTTGCTTCACTGTGAGCTATTCTGTTCCGAGAAACACGGGACATAGAACTAAAATATTTGCTCAGATGGTGGGAGCTATTATCCTGGCAATACTAATTGATTGCTCCTTAGGGTACACGGGCTGGTCATTAAATTACGTGACACCTATAGCTATAATGCTTTTTGATGTGACTATATTAGTGCTTATGATAATCAATTCAAATAGCTGGCAGAATTACATTTTACTTCAGGTGTCTATGCTTTTGGTCAGTGTGATATTTGGTATATTGGCTTTAAATGGAGTTGTTACCTATCCATTGTTAACTGTAATTGCTGTAGTGGTATCAGCCATTATTCTTATTGCTACAGTAATATTTGGTGATAAAACAGCTATGACAGAGCTGTCTAGAAGATTTAGAGTTTAGTTATATGTAAGGCGAATATGAAGGAAGATATTAAATTAAGTCATAGAGGGAAAATAATTAAAGATTTAGTTGCATTGTTTAACAAGAATGAGGCGTTGCGTAGCAAGTTTGCCGCAGGAGGAGAGAATCCTGTGCCGGAGAAGGAGTATAAATATTCCGATATCTATGACGTAGAGTATGTGAGCTTGGAAAACTGCAGGGCAGAGTTTATTAAGCCTAAAAGTGATGCAGCCAAATGGATTATAATTCAGCTTCATGGTGGAGGATATGTAGGTGGACTTAAGAATTCCTACAGGAATCTGGCAGGGCTTTATTCGGAGATGGGTAATGGTGCGGCAGTGCTTTCTTTGGATTATAGATTAGCTCCTGATTATGTATTTCCTGCAGCATTAGAGGATGCACTGGCAGCCTATGATTGGGCTTTGAATAGAGGGTATTCGGAGGAAGAGATAATTCTTGCAGGAGATTCCGCAGGGGGTGGATTAGCATTAGGCCTTTGTCATTATCTTAAGGATAATGGAAGACAAATGCCAAGGGCTGTGATTGCTATGTCCCCATGGGCAGACCTTACAGGAAGTGGAGATTCCTACAAGGATAATGTTGAGATAGATCCGGTATTTGGAAGTAGACCGGAGGTTGTAATAGGTAGCTCATATGTAGGTGAAGACAGTGCTGATAATCCATATATATCACCATTGTTTGGAGAATTTGAAGGATTCCCTGCATTGTTGATACAAGTGGGAACAGATGAGATGCTATTATCGGATTCCAGAAGTGTAAGAGAAAAGGCTGTGGCGGCAGGCGTATCTGTAGAATATACGGAGTATCAGGGAATGTTCCATGTGTTCCAAATGGCGGGCAAGCTGATGCCTGAGTCAAAGCAAGCCTGGGAGCAGGTTGGAGAATTTATTACGGGACTAAAATGATAAGAGGCTTAGTTTGTAGAATTAATATAAGAGATTTAGATGGGTAGCTCCTGGTGGAGCTACCCATTGTTGCATTTTGTCACTAATTAAAGTATCATCTTAAAGAAATCTTAAAAATTTAGGGGATTTTTTCTTAAAAATATATTTGGCATAATCTATGTCAGGAGGTAGGAGAAATGTACAACATACTAATATGTGATGATGAAAAGGATATTGTGGAGGCTCTTA
>JAFTPO010000045.1 GCA_017463225.1 Lachnospiraceae bacterium
CGTCATCTTCATCAAACAAATCATCATCGAATTCGTCTTCGTCTAATTCTTTCACCTTAAAAAAGTCCAAGAAACTCTTCTTACCTGATTCCTTAGCCATATTAATATCTCCTTATTATATATTGTAGTTGCGCTCTCCAAAAATACCTGTTCCAACACGAACCATAGTAGCACCCTCTTCGATGGCAACTTCATAGTCATTGGTCATACCCATTGACAAAATACTCATATCAACATTATCAATGTTTTTTGATTTTATGTCAAGTGATAATTGCTTTAATTGACTAAAATATCCCCTATTATCTTCAGGATTATCAACAAATGGAGCTATAGTCATCAATCCCTTAATTCTAACATTTGGAAGCTTGCTTATATCTTCAACCAGCTTAGCTGTATCCTCAAGTTCTAAACCGAATTTTGTATCCTCATTGGCAACATTAACCTGAACCAAAATATCACATATTACGGATTTTTTAGCAGCCTCCTTGTCAATTTCCTTAGCTAACTTAAGCGAATCAACTGAATGTATCAGGCATGCTTTATCTACAATGTATTTTACCTTATTGGTCTGAAGATGTCCTATAAGATGCCAATTCACCTTGCATGATACTTCTTCATACTTAGAAGTGAGCTCCTGAACCTTATTCTCTCCAAATTCTTTAACACCATGACCTATAAGCTCTTCAATATCACTTAAAGGCTTTGTTTTGCTGACTGCAATAAGTGTAATTTCTTCAGGATTTCTACCTGCTCTCTCGCAGGCATCAGCTATCTTTTTTACTACTGCATCATAATTATCCTTTAACATAATTACTCCTTTAATATATAATCTGATTCTCTACAACCTTAGAAGCGTCAAGGATTATATTATCATATACATTTATTTCCTCACCATTTTCGATTAATGCAAATTCATCAACTGTCTTAATTATAGTAACATAAGTGAACTCTGCAGAACCTCTGTTGGCAAGATATACTCCGTCTAGCTTCTTTATCTCTAAAACTGAAACTGCGATACTAGAGGATGCATCTCCCTCTAATAGAATATCTGTAGCCTGAAAGCCTGATGAATCAATGTATGCATTGTTGCCTATGATATGATATACCATAGCCTTAACCTCTACCTCCTGCCTACCGGAATCATCTTTCTTTCTATGTACAGTAACAGCTACCTCACTGCCTTCTGCTACTCCACCATCAAGATACTCTAAAGGTACCTGATACAAATTACCTTCTTCATACTTCACAAGCTCCAAAGAGGAAACAGTTAAGGTATTCTTCGGAATAAGAACATCCTTATCCTCAAAAAAGCTTGGGTCAACATAGCAGTATTCATCATCAATCTTAAATATGGTTGGTTCTATAATATGATTTACAAGATTGCCATTCTCGTCTCTTCTTTGAACATTAATCTTATTTTCACTACTCTGATTAACTCCACCTGTTAGATAATTCTTAGGTATTTTATAAACATCCTTTGTAACAAGAGAGGAAACAGGAACTTTTAAGCCTTCATCCCCATCCATCACTATCTCTATAGATAGAAATCTCTCACCTATATAATTATACATATACTTATCCAGGCTAATATTTATATACCTTCCATCTGAACCATTCACTATGGTATATGGCATATATATTGTATAGCTTGAGTTATTAATTTTAAAGGTAATATTCTCCCTATCACCTAATAAGCTAATTTGATCATCAGTTATAGGGGCAATTATACTCCATTTTTCACTAGGAATTATCTTTACAATAGGACTTCCTGCAGTTACAATCTCTCCGGTTTTAAGAGTCTGCTTTGAATACTTGGACTTATCAAAATCAGAAGCCTTTACAGTGGAAATATCATAATCCTCATAACCATCTATGTAATATGTAACTATTCCACTATATTCAGACCTTATTCCACTTAAACTATATCCGGAATTTTCGGTTATCTGCTGCATCATAACCTCATTAGTAAGCTCAAGCACCTTGTTATTTACGTTATTCTCAAAGTTATATGCCTCATAAAAGGTTTCATCACTATAAGATACCTTATATAGACTTATAAGCTCTCTTATATCTTTATAATCTTCCTTAGTTAATAACTCATCAAACTGATCGCTATCACTTACGGTATTTATAAGACTGCCTGTTTCATCCACAGTACAAACTGTAGAGCCCTTCATAATCTTTTCACCATCACGTATGTAATAGCAAACATATCCGGATTCTATGGTTTTTACAAGCTGTTCATCTCTAACCGCCAGACCATTTAAGGTAATGTTATTATTTACATTACTCTTACTTACTCTGTATATTGATACAGGCTCTTTAGACGCCATAATTATAGCGCATATTATGACGTACAATAAAATTGCTGCAACAACGCAAGTTGCAGCATTAAATTTAATTGTTTTCTTAACTTTAACAACCTTATTATTACTCATATACTATCCCTTTATTTTACAAGGCAGAGTAGCTGAACCATCGCATCATATAAAACTGCCTTGGAATCTCCACTAGAAGCTATAACGATATATGTTTTATCATCTCTGGTAACATACATGGATAAGCAGTTTCCTGCTCCATCTGTTGTACCGGTCTTCCAAACATGAATATCAAAATTCGCCGGGAGTTCCACATTACCATTTAAAAAATAATTTGTTGGTGTTATCTCCCTATTTATTAAATACCCCTCTGAGCTAATATAAGAATATGAATATGATTCAAATTCATCTATGGTACGAATCAAATCATATTTATATGCTTCCTTAGTTATAAGATAGATATCATAAGCTGTAGAATAATGCTCTGGATTATCCAAACCATGAGGGTTCATATAATGTGTATTTGTGGCACCAATACTCTTAGCCTTCTGATTCATAAGAACAGCAAAAGCCTCCTCACTTCCGGCAACATAATCAGCCAAAATAAGAGCGTAATAATTATTACTCTCAATCAAAAGACCATATAGCAAATCCTTAACTGTTATCTCATCACCATAGAAAATATCAGCAGGGGCAACTCCATCGTAGGTAAGGTCATAATCTCTGGTTAGTGTTACTGTACTATTTAGATTGATATCACCACTATTAATCTTATCGCATACAACCATTGCAGTCATATACTTGGTCATAGATGCAGGATACATCCTCTCATGTACATTCTTTGCTGCTAAAACCTGCTTGTCTGTTTCATTTATCAATAACGCATAATAACAGTCGTCAAACAGCTCAGCATTAGTATTGTCTGAGCGATAAACCACTGTATCATCCATAGTATATTCTGTTGTATCTGATGCCTTAAGCATCTCACTTATACCGAATTTCATCTGTCCGGCTTCAGGATATTCATCACGAACAGAATTATTAAATATGCTGACTATAAGAAAGAAAATGCATATTATTACAACAGGTATAAGGCTCTTTAGCATGCTTTTAATCAATTTCATCACCTGTAATTAATAGTAATATGATTAGTGCTTATATAGCTCTCTCCAATCCAAATCTCCTCTGTCTAATGCCTTAACTAATAGCTCTGCAGTAGCAAGATTAGTGGCAAGAGGAATATTATGAAGATCACACAATGTAAATATCTTACTAATATCTACATCATTAAGCTTGATAGTCATTGGATCTCTAAGGAATATCATTAAATCCAATTCGTTACTCTCTATCATAGAACCAAGCTGATTAGCACCACCTGTATGTCCTGCCAGAAACCTATGTACAGTAAGATTAGCAGCTTCTTCTACCATTCTGCCTGTTGTTCCTGTAGCATAAAGCTGATGATGACTTAAAATACCTCTATAAGCTATACAAAAGTTTTGCATAAGCTTCTTTTTTGAATCATGTGCGATTAATCCAATATTCATACACATTTCACCCCTAGTAAAACTTTTTCTGAAGACTAATATTTAACACAAGTCCCATACCTGCACACATACTTATTAATGAACTAAGTCCATAGCTTATGAATGGCAACGGTAATCCTGTATTTGGTAACAAGCCTGTGGCTACACCGATATTAATGAAGGACTGGTAGCCAATGAGACATCCTACACCTGATGCTATAAGCATTCCTTTCATATCCTTCGCACGTCTTCCTACACTTATACATTGTAACACTAATATCAATATAATTGCAACAATGAATACACTTCCAACGAAACCTAATTCTTCTCCTATAACAGAAAAGATAAAGTCTGTCTGCTGCTCGGATATGAAATTAGCGTCTTTAACAGTTGCAATGGTCGAGGAATTTAATCCCTTGCCGGTAAGCTCTCCCGAGCCAATAGCCATTATAGAATTATTCTGCTGGGAATAATCTTCACCATACTGGTCAGGATATATGAATGACAATATTCTTGCAACCTGATAATCTCTAAGCAATATCTGATCAGGTCTTTGAATATACCATATGAAGCTTCCCGCAATAGGTACAAATATAAGCAGTGCTATTACGATAATTTTATAGCTGAGTCCTGCCAGAAATATCAATGTAACAAGCACAAATGTAAGACAAAGTGTTGTAGATAAATCAGGCTCCATAACTATAAGAAACAATGGCAACGCCGCAAATGCAGCCATCTGAATAATTCCCTTAATTGTATTAATCTCATCGTTATGTTTAAGACCGGCAAGCAGTGTGGCATAACATATTATCATCATAATCTTGGAAAACTCCGAAGGCTGGAACTGTACACCGCCTTCTCCACCTATATTTATCCATCTGGTTGCACTGTTAACCTCAACACCAAACAAAAGTACTGATAACAGCAGTATGGCATTGACAACATATATAACCTTAAATAGCTTACATATGAATTCATAATCCACAACAGACACAAAGCCCATAACAGATATACCTAAAACCGCACCTATACACTGTCTAACGGTAAAGCTGCTATCCGCACTGTTAATACAGACAATTCCTATTATTATAACAGCAATTACCGTAAAGAATAATTTGAAATTATAATCCTTGAGACTGAATTTTGTGAACATCCTTATCCTTCTTCTTTAACCATTTAAACAGACTAAAGCTGTTTTCATTTTCTCTGCTTGTACTAATTCCGGCAACTCTTCTGGCTATATAATCATATGCCTTACCGGACTTTGTATTATTTCCTGCAATAGGCTCTCCCCTATTACTTGAAATTACAATATCCTCATCATCATATATTGTTCCAATTAGATTAATTGAGAGAATATCTACAACATCATCAACTGACATCATATCTCCTCTTCTAACCATATCCTGGCGAATCTTATTTATTATCAAATCTACCCTAGGCATCTCATTTGCATTCAAAATACCAATTATTCTATCTGCGTCTCTTATGGCAGAAACCTCAGGTGTTGTAACAATAATAGCCCTTCCTGCGGCTGCTATGGCATTCTTAAAGCCATGCTCAATTCCTGCAGGACAATCAATAATTATGTAGTCATAATCCGGTTTTAAAGCTTCTACAAGCTTTTTCATCTGTTCAGGGCATACCGAAGTCTTGTCCCTGGTTTGTGCTGCCGGAAGCAAACCAAGATTATCATAGGTTTTATCCTTGATTATGGCCTGCTTAGGTTTACAGCTACCCTCCACTACATCAACCAGATTAAAAACTATTCTATTATCTAATCCCATTACTACATCAAGATTACGAAGTCCTATATCTGTATCAATAAGCAATACCTTATATCCTAATCTTGCCAATCCATAACCTATATTCGCAGTGGTAGTTGTCTTTCCAACACCACCCTTTCCACTTGTTACAACAATTACCTCACTCATCAAATATTCCTCCCTGATATCGAATAATATACAAATGCATCTTCTACTGCATTATTAGCCCCTTGGCATCCTGCCTTGGCAATACCATCTAAAGCACCTGTAATTACTATATTCCCCTGTGAATATACTGAGGCACCCTTTTCAACATTGCCGATTATTACGATGCTACATCGTGCATTAATAGATTGTCCACTTCTCAAATTTCCTATATAAAACAATCCATCTCTATCAGTCTGTATATTTGATAAAAGCTTTATATCCTTATTCTCTTGTTTTTTAATGTTATGGCATACATTTAGGCCTAAATTGCTTAAAGCAAATAGTATCTTAGCTTTCTCATCCTCCGTTAAAATCTTGTTTTCAAAGGTGATATTTATAGGTTTAGAATTCTTATAATTACAATTAGGTCCCCTAAGCTTAAGCTCCAGCTGAAATATCACTTCCTCTAAAGTAGCTTCAGGCTCTATGATTATATGAATTCCCTGCTTATCACCCTTGATAATAACGGGATTTTTCATTATTCACCTCTTTAAAACTAATCTGATACGACAGTATTACCTGACATTTCAGCTCCTACAAGCTTCTCAGAATCATACATATATGCATATACAAAGCTTGCCAGCTCCTTTGCATTACCTGAAGAATAACCATACTGTATTACACAGGTAACAGAAACCTCAGGGGCCTCATAAGGAGCAAAGGAAACAAATAATGCATGGTTAGGTCTAACCTCACTCTCCTGGGCTGTACCGGTTTTTCCTGCAACCTCAACATTAATACGCTTGATTAAATCATCATCTTTTGAACCGTATACAATTGCTCTTCTCATTCCGGCATGAACAGAAGTCCAAGTCTGAGGTGCAACCTGATCCAACTCATTATGAATAATAGCCGAATTATCTTTTACAAGATTACCCTCATAGTCTGTTATTTTTTCAATTAAAGTCAGATCATAGCATGTACCACCATTGGCGACTGTAGTAACATATCTGGACATCTGAACAGGAGTATACAGATTTGTACCCTGTCCTATGGCACTACGAACAGCGTCACTGTCAGAAATCTCCGGTGGACTCTCTGGAAGCTCAACACCGGATACAGCATCAAAGCCAAACATTTCTGCATATTTTGTCAAACGACTTAAACCATATAAATCGTTATATTTTTCATTCTTAGTAGCCAGCCAATATCCAACTTGATAAAAATACATATTACAGGAAGCCTGTATTGCACTCTCTAAATCCATACCTCCGTGACCACCTGGATATAACCAACATCTTGCAGCCGGCTCAATCTCATTAAACTCACCATCACATGAAAGTAATGTACTTGCATCAATTTCGTTTTCTGTAACACCTGCAACGGCAGTAAGCAGCTTATAGGTAGAACCCGGTGCAATCTTATGCTGTGTTGCTCTGTTAATAAGAGGTGTTGTTTTATCATCTAACAATGTAGCATAATACTCTGAATCTACTTCATTTGTCAGATAATTATTATCATAGCTTGGATATGTTACAAGTGCTAAAACATCTCCGGTATCAACATCTGTTACAACAATTGAGCCGGAACATGGATCCAATGCAAGCATAGCCGGAGTAATCTCCAGATTTTTAATCTTCTTAGTGAAGAAATCATATGCCGGATATGCACCTGCTACAAATTCTTCATATTCTAAGTCATTTTCTTTATTCAACACACCTTGATCATATAACAGATAAACTACATCTTCTCCTGTTATCTCGTCCGATTCTATCATAAATCTAATTACCTGTTTGTCGAATTCAGTATCCGTAGATAAATAATTTAAAATATAATCACAGAGAAGGTCGTAAACTTCTTCGGTGTCATAATAAGCACTTTCAACATCGAAGCTTGATATATCTATGGCCTCTATACTAATACAATACTTTAAATAATGCTCTAGTGATGTTCCACCCTCCTGATATGCCATAAATTCTTCATCATTAAGAGGAATCTTTGATGTCATAAGAATATTATTAACATTTAAAAACTCACAAATATACTCAGTATAATACTCATACTCTTCTTCAAGTTCTGAGCTTGGAACCGGCTTTTCTCTTAGAATTACATTTAATTCTCCTAAAACCTCTTCCTTCATATTAAGAAAGTTTTCATAGGTCTTTTTCTCAAGTACGGAAGCTTCATTTCTCTTCATCATATCCAGAGTAAGGATATTATTATCAAACAATCCAAAATATACATCGCATATAGGAATCTGAGCATTCTCCCCATCAGGTATATCATAAATTGCGGTTAGATTAGCCAAAAGAATGGACGCAATTTCCTTCTCTAAAGTATCATAGCAATACTTCTGTAAGTCAGCATCTATGGTAAGATATACATCATTTCCAGCCTCTGCATTCTTAGTTTCAACAACCTCTATAGGCTTTCCAAGATTATCTACATACATAACCTCATATCCGGTAGTTCCTCTAAGCTCACTTTCCATATACTGCTCTATACCGGTTTTTCCCACTATCTCGCTATTACTGTACTGCTTTTCCTTTGGCAGATCTGCATTATAGGTTTTGAGCTCCTCATCAGATATACCACCTACATAACCTATTATATGTGCGAAATACACAGCATCATTATATTTTCTGAGGGACTGAACCTCAACATCAATACCAATTAACTCATCACTATACTCTGAAAGAGATGCGTTACTTTCCTCACTGATATCATAAGCAATGGTTACAGGCATATACTGCTGGTATCTGTTCATCCACAGCTTATATCTGCAGGCAAGAATTTTAAGCCTTTCCTCCTTTGGAAAAAGAGGTGAAATGTCAAACACCTCATCACAAAGATAATTTACAACATCCTCAGCTGTAGCATTCTTTTCGTGATCCTCTAAATCATCAAAGCTTGTAACCGCATAGACATCCTTTAAAAAGCTTCTTAACTGAGTCTCCTTGACCAAAAATTCATACTCTCCACTTTCGTCTAAACCAATATTAAAATCTATGGCAAGCTCATCGTTATTTGACTCTAAAATGGTAATGGCTTTGAATAAAACCTCATTTTTAAGCTCGTTTTCCCCAACGCCCTTTGCCTCAGCAACAGCTGTTATAGCAGTATCATTACTAAAAACAACGGAATAGGCAAGCTCGTTGTATGCCAAAAGCTTTCCATTTCTGTCATATATCTCACCACGAACTGAATCTATAGTCAAAGTTTTCTTGGATTTATATGTGAAATTCTCCACATGCTCCTGTCCCTCAACTATCTGAAGAGTAAAAAGCTGATTAATAAGGGCTCCAAACATCACCAAAATCAGGCATGTAATAGGGAATAATCTATGCTTCATATACTCTAATACAGTCTCTTTAATTGAATTAATTATCTCCCATATCATGGATTACATATCCTTTCTTAACGCCTTAGCCTTAAGTCTTCGATTAATATAAACATATAGCTTATAAACCAAAATTGTAAGCAAAGCTGTAGCTAACATCTCCGGAAGTATTATACCGAAAAAGTACGCCGAAAAATCCAATCTGTTATAAAGGGCAAAGCCTACAACATAAACAACAAAATTAAACACAAAGTCATCTAAAAGAATTATTATAAGTGGAAGCATAACGTCCTCTATCATATAATTCTTATGGAAAAAGCCGTTAGTATAGCCAATTATCATATACAAAAACATATATGGTCCCAGCACCTCTAAGAAAAACATATCTACCAAAAAGCCGCTGAAAAAGCCTACCAGCATTCCCTCTTTTCTTCCTCTCATAAGACCGAAGGACATAGTAAGAATAAGCAATAAATTAGGACTTATACTGCTTATATCATGAAAACCAAATATAGTTGTCTGTAAAGAAAAATTAATAATAATTAAAATTCCCAGTGTAATTACTCGTCTCATATACAATATCCTTTTAAAGTCATATAGGAGCAATAATATCCTTTAATTATCCGTGTCCTGGATAAGATTTTCCTTCTCGTCTAATATAACCAAAACCTCTGTAATATTTGTAAAATCAGCTGCAGGTGTCAGCTTTGCTGTCATAGTAAGATTGTTTGTATCATAAGAAATCTCAGATACATAACCTATAATAATACCCTGGTGATATCTATCTGATATAGGCGAGGTTACAACCTTATCTCCTACACTAACCTTTGCATCCTTATCAATATTTTTTACAATAATATAGCCCTCCTGGAAAAAGCTCAAATTACCCTCTACAGTACATAGTGCATTAGCGGGCATAACCTTAGCACTTATGCTGGAATTATCATCTATAATTCCTCTAACCTTTGAGTAGTCATCATGACATTCAATTACAAGTCCGGCTATTCCTTCACCACACATAACATTCATGCCTTCTTTTATGCCATGGTTTGTTCCCTTATCTATATAGAACACAGAGAAAAATGATGATGAATCCTTGGCGAAAACTCTGGCCCCTGTCTTTTCATACTCAGGAAAGCTCTCATCTAAAGCATACAGCTCTCTTAACTCCTCTAACTCAGCCAGCTTGTTTTGGTAGTTTGTAATCTCTTCCTTATACATGGCAATCTCTTTCTTCAGAGCCTCATTTTCTTCATTTAATGCCTGTATCTCTTTGAAATTCTCAACCTTAGAATCTGTCCATATACCAATTTTGTTAATGCCCTTTTGTACCGGAGACACAATATTACCTGTTATATCTCTCACTAATTTCATCTGAGCTCCGGCAAAATATGATAACACAAGCAATATTACACATATTATCGTAAATGCCAGTAACAAATATTTAGGACTTATATCTTTTCTTCTATCATATCTCATCTATAATTCCTCTTTCCAACATACTAGTATAGCCACTATTACCAACTATAATGTGATCAGCAAGATTAATATCCATCAATCTGCCTGCAGTCTTAATAACCTTTGTGGACTGGATATCAGCCTGACTAGGTATCACATTTCCTGACGGATGATTATGTATAAGTATTATATTTACAGCCTCATATTTAAGTGCCTGAATAAAAACTTCTCTGGCAGACATAAGAGACTGATTGACAGTACCCTCTGATAACAGCACCTCCTTAACAAGATGCATAGCAGAATCAAACACCATCATATAAAGCCTTTCACGGTTTATATACTTGCATTTTTCCTGGTAATAGGATGCTATTGACTGGGGATTATCAAATGTAATATCCCTTTTTAATCGTTGTCTTACCATCCTTCTTGAAAGCTCAGAAACTGCAAGCAGCTGAGTTGCTTTTGTGTTCCCTATACCTTTTATGCTTAGCAAATCATCTCGGCTCATATAATTAAGACCGTTAAGGCCTTTATACATATGATGATTGTTAAGCACTCTATGCGCTAAATCAATGGAGCTTGAATCCCTGGTTCCAGTCCTTATAATGGTTGCAATGAGCTCAGCATCGTTAAGAGCTTCAATACCCAGTTCTACAGCCTTTTCATAGGGTCTTTCGCAATCCGCAATATCTCTTATTATCATATAATCTCCTTCCACCTCTCCAAGCTGCGAAGACTATATTAAATACTTTTTAAAGCTTTCTATATATTATAATTCCTATAATAATACCAATTATACTTGCAATATTTATGCTAATAGTAAGGCCAAAGGTAAGTACTAATATTCCAAGATCTAATACCACCGGAGAAGAAAGTCCAAAGGTCTGGCCATAATTCAACCAACTTAAAAAGCTTACATTTCTACATAAATATCCTAAAAATCCACCTAATACAATACCACTAAGCAATATTATCAGCAGTGTCCAATAATTCTTATTAGAAGCTCCAGCCATATCGATTCTCCCTTCAAAAAACTATCCTAATATTTTACCATGTTACAAGCTCTTTTTCTACAATTTTTTGGAGTGACATCATTATACCGAACTTAGCATGCTGATAGGTAAGTCCTCCTTGGAAATACACTGCGTAAGGTTCCTTCATAGGTGCATCTGCACTGAGCTCAATAGAAGCTCCTGACACAAATGCTCCAGCAGCCATAATAACCTGACTGTCATATCCCGGCATATCCCAAGGTACAGGAGTAACAAAGCTATCCACAGGTGCTGCGGCCTGTATTCCCTCACAGAAAGCACAAATTAACTCAGGCTTTCCAAATTCAACCGCCTGAATAATATCATGTCTGTCTTCAGTGGCATTTGGAACAGTCTTAAAACCAAGCTTCTCATATACATTTGCTGCAAATATAGCACCCTTTAGAGCAGCTGAAGTCACAGTTGGTGCCATAAATAATCCCTGAGCTATATTTCTGGTTACACCTAGTGAAGCACCTACTTCTCTTCCTAAGCCAGGTGTAGTGAGTCTATATGCACAATTATCTATACACTCCTTGGTTCCACATATATATCCTCCTATAGGGGCAAGTCCACCGCCAGGATTCTTAATCAAAGAGCCTACAACCATATCAGCGCCAACCTCTGAAGGCTCTATTACATCCACAAATTCACCATAACAGTTATCTACCATACAAATAACATCCGGCTTAATACCTTTTATAAAGCTTATTACTTCACCTATTTGCTTTACGGAAAGAGTTGGTCTAACATCATAGCCCTTAGACCTCTGTATCTCTATAAGTTTAGTTTTCTCATTAATACTCTTCTTTATATTTTCATAATCAAAATCACCATTTGGAAGCAAATCAACCTTTTTAAAGGTAATTCCATACTCTGCAAGGGAACCCTTCGACTCTCTCACTCCTATAACACCCTCTAAGGTATCATACACCTTTCCACATGGAGATAAAATCTCGTCACCAGGTCTCAAATTACCACCTAAGGCAACAGCCAAGGCATGTGTTCCACAAGTAATCTGTTGTCTGACAAGAGCCGCCTCAGTTTTAAATACCTTTGCATAAATATCCTCAACAGCCTCTCTTCCTGCGTCATTATAGCCATAACCGGTAGTTCCACTAAGGTGCTCCTCTGCAAAATGGCACTCCTGCATAGCCTTAATAACCTTAACCTGATTAAACTCAGTAATCTTATCTATCTCTTTAAATCTATCCTCTAACTCAAGCTCAATATCACTACAAAAATCATATACCTTAGGCGATATACCTAGCTGAATATAGTATTCTCTCAAATTATCCATATAAAATTCTACTCCCACTTTAGTTAATTATATTCCTAAACCTAAGTTCATTCATTATAAACTCAAGCTGTGAATTCTCTGTGTCTAATTCATCCTTATCAACCCAAATTACATCTTTTTCTCTTCTAAACCATGTGAGCTGACGCTTAGCAAAATGTCTGGTGTCTCTCTTTAAGATGTAAATTGCTTCTTCAAGATTTATATCACCATCAAGATAGCTTAATATCTCCTTATATCCTAATCCTTGCATGGATACCAAATCCTTGTGAAGCTTTAGCTCTTCCTTTAGATACCTAACCTCTTCTAATAGTCCATTTTCCAACATAATATCTACTCTTTTATCAATCCTGTCATAGAGTTTCTGTCGGTTACAATTTAGAACAAAGTAAGCGAAATTGTAAGGAGATGACTTTGATGACTCCTCAAGATTATGCTTGGATATAGGCTTTCCTGTCTGATGATAATACTCTAAAGCTCGAATTACTCTTTTAGTATTATTCATATGAATAGCGTCAGCAGATTCTGGATCAATCTCAGCAAGTATATTATGAAGATACTCAGGTCCCTTATCTTTTAACATATCCTTTAGGGTAGCCCTGTAACCATCATCTTCATTTTCAACAAAATTTACATCATACAGCACAGATTGAATATAAAATCCGGTGCCACCTGCAATAATAGGCAACTTACCTCTGCTGTAAATATCTGCAATAGCTTCATCAGCCATAGCTTTAAATGTTGCTATATTAAATCCTTCCCTAGGATCTAGCACATCTATAAGATGATGTCTAACGCCATCCATCTCCTCCTCAGTAATCTTTGCGGAACCAATATCTAAATGCTTATATACCTGAATGGAATCTGCTGAGATAATTTCTCCATTTGTTCTTTTAGCAAGCTTTATGGAAAGCTCAGTTTTCCCAACTGCAGTTGGTCCGGTGAGAACTATTAACTTTTTATCTGATGAAATATTGTTATTCATAACTTTAACCACAAATAGTTAACATAATATTATTATCGTTACCAATCATAAAACTCTTTTAAATTTCTTCTCCAATTCTCTCTCACTCATAGATATAATAGTTGGTCTTCCATGAGGACAAGTGTATGGATTGTCAAGCTTAAGAAGCTGATCTATCAATGCATCTGCCTCCTGAAAGCTTATTCGCATATTTCCCTTAATAGCAGCCTTGCACGCCATAGATGAAAGCTTTCTCACAAAAACCTCATTTGACATATACCCTGCATTATCAATAAGTGAACCTACAAATTCCATAAACATATCTCTGCCATGTAATCCATAAAGATTAGATGGTACAGCATTTATCTTGAATTCATTGCCACCAAACTCAACTATATCATAGCCGAATTTCATAAACATATCATAATTATTTAGTATAGCTTCTCTTTCTGCATAAGAAACGGTAACAACCATTGGTGGCATAAGCTGCTGTGAGTATATCTCCTTAGAATCAAGCTGTGACATAAGTTCCTCATATTTTACCTTTTCATGAGCTGCATGCTGATCCATAATATAAAGATTATTATCGTATTCTATAAGCCAATAAGTTCCAAAAACCTGTCCTATAAGTCTATGCTTAATTCTTGCCTTCTCGGATAAAAACTTATCATCAAAGAAGGTTGCTTGGGTTCCATATACTTCTTTTTCATCAACATTAATTTGAAGCTTAACCCCATCCTTTTGGGTATTTATGGTAGTTGTTTGATGTGGTTCACTGCTTTCCTTTTGTCCTTTGTTTTCAGATACATTTGATGCCTCATATGTTACTCCATCATCCTTAAGAAGGTTAGTAATATCTATTTTCTTGCTACCCTCAATAGTATCAACCTCTTTTTTCTCAACAGCATTAGATTTTATTTGTTGATATTTGGCATATGGTGATGAAGCATATTTGTATCCGGCCTCTTTAATAGTAGCTGTTGTTTTATAGGCAGTGGTTGATTTATCAGCAGGCTCCGCAACTTTAGTTTCTGCTTTTACATCAGTCTTATCCTGCTTCAATACTTCCTCATGCTTCTTCATCTGCTCTAATATACTGTAGGATGCAGAATACCCATCCACCTTTGTCTGTGGAGCACTTCTCTGCTTTTCAAAAGGCTCAGCAGGTCTCTCAACACTTCTAATAACATTTCCCTTTGTCTGTGAGTATTCAGCCTTAGGTATAAGCTCTTTAAACGCAAGAGCATCTCTTACCGCCCTATTAACAGCTTCAAATAAGGCCTTCTCATTGTCATATTTAAATTCCATCTTTGTAGGATGAACATTTACATCACATTTATCTAAGGGAAGCTCTATAAAAAGCGCTGTAAACGGGAATTTATGTTGCATAACGAAGGTTTTATATCCCTCCTCTATTGCACGATTGACAATACCGCTTTTTATATATCTCCTATTTATATAGTAATTCTCTAAACCTCTATTTCCCCTTGATAAAAATGGTTTACCAATATAACCGGATATTTTTATATCACCGGATTCATAATTTACCTCTATTATATTCGATGTAATATCTCTTCCGAAAAGCTGATATAAAACATCCTTTAGCTTACCGTTTCCAGTGGTATCTAGCTTTGTCTGTCCATTGATGATTAATTTAAATGCTATCTCCGGATGTGACAATGCAAGTCTTAACACCAAATCATTAATATAAGAGCCCTCAGTCATAGGAGTTTTAAGAAATTTTTTTCTGGCAGGTGTATTAAAAAACAGATTTCTGACAACAATTGTTGTTCCCTCCGGAACACCAACCTCCTTATATTCTATCTCATCACCACCATGGATTACATACTTAACTCCTACCAAATCCTCTGCTGTCTTGGTAATCATCTCTGTCTGAGAAACCGCTGCAATAGTTGATAATGCCTCACCTCTAAAGCCTAAGGATGCTATACTATCTAAATCAGAGGCATCATCTATCTTGCTAGTAGCATGACGCATATAAGCAGTTCTAACCTGATCCTTAGGAATTCCATCACCATTATCAGTAACTCTAATAAATGATATTCCACCTTCTTTAATCTCCACTGTAATGGATGTGGAGTGTGCATCAATGGAATTCTCTAGAAGCTCCTTAACTACTGATGATGGTCTTTCTATAACCTCACCGGCAGCAATCTTATCTATAGTTGTCTTATCAAGCAACTTAATCATAATAATCTCCTCAGTACAAAGATATCCAAACTATACTATCCTCTCAGTCGACCCTGAAGCTCCTGAAGATAAAGCATAGCCTTCATCGGTGTCATATTATCTAAATCCATACTCTTAAGCTCTGCAGCAATCTCCAACTCTACAGGCGATGAGAACAGAGATAGCTGTTCATAGCTATTATTTTTAGAGCTTTTAAGCTCCTTAGTCTCTATATTTTTTGCTTTGCTTGCAATATCAGATTCTACAAGCTGAGCACATATTTCATTGGCTCTTTTTAAAACAATCTCTGGAACACCTGCAAGTCTTGCAACCTGTATTCCATAGCTTCTATCAGCTCCGCCCTTTATAATCTTTCTAAGGAAAACAATATTATCTCCGTCCTCCTTAATAGCTATACAGTAGTTATTTACCGCTGAAAGCTTACCTTCAAGCTCTGTAAGCTCGTGGTAATGAGTTGCAAAAAGTGTCTTAGCACCTAAAACTTCTTTGTTTGCAATATACTCAACAACTGCCCAGGCGATACTTAATCCATCAAATGTAGAGGTTCCCCTTCCAATCTCATCTAATATAAGAAGACTATTGGCAGTTGCATTTCTAAGAATATTAGCAACCTCTGTCATCTCTATCATAAATGTAGATTGTCCTGAAGCTAAATCATCTGACGCTCCAACTCTTGTAAATATTCTATCGCAGATACCTATATTAGCACTATCTGCAGGAACAAATGAACCAATTTGAGCCATAAGAGTAATAAGAGCTGTCTGTCTCATATAAGTAGATTTACCCGCCATATTAGGTCCTGTTATAATGGATATTCTACTTTCCACATTATTTAAATAAGTATCATTTGCTATAAAAGTGTTGGCATCTAACATTTTCTCAACTACCGGATGTCGTCCATTTTTTATATCAATTATTCCTTCCTCATTTATAACCGGTCGAACATAATTGTTCTTCAAAGCAACTGTTGACAATGAAGCTAAAGCATCCAGTTCTGCAATATAATGAGCCATCTTTTGTACTCTTACTAAGGCTTCTCCTATGGTGTCTCTAAGCTGTACATAGGTTTCATATTCCAATGCAAAGAGCTTATCCTCTGCTCCAAGTATTGTATTTGACAAATCATCCAGCTTGTCTGTGGTGTATCTTTCCGCATTTGCTAAAGTCTGTTTCCTAATAAAATAATCAGGCACCATACTCTTAAAGGAATTAGTAACCTCAAAATAATATCCAAATACCTTGTTATACTTAATCCTTAGATTCTTAATCCCGGTTGCTTCTCTCTCAGCATTTTCCAGCTGGGCAAGCCAATCCTTACACTCTGTTTTGGCAAGCTTAAGTCTGTCAATCTCCTCAAGATAATCGGCCTTAAAGATTCCGCCTTCCTTAATGGCTATAGGTGGCTCCTCCTCAATGGCAGCATCAAGAAGCTCAAACAAATCTACAAGCTCGTCAAAATCATCATTAATCTTCCTAAATCTATCTGCATCAAAATCAGATAAAAGGCCTCTTATATCAGGTAAATATCTAATAGAATTCTTAAACGACAGCATATCTCTAGGATTTGCTGTTTTAAGAGATATCCTGGTCATAAGTCGCTCTAAATCATAAATTGTATTTAGATACTCCTTAAGCTCCTCTCTTGAAATCATAGACTCATTCATAGCCTCAATAGAATTAAGTCTATCTTCAATCATAGCCTTATCCAGCAAAGGCTGTTCGATATATTCTCTAAGCTTTCTGGCTCCCATAGCGGTCTTTGTTTTATCCAAAACCCAAAGCAAGGAACACTTTTTTTGCTTATCACGTAATGTCTCTGTTAGCTCAAGATTCCTTCTGGTTGAGGAATCTATTATCATATATGAATCCACGGCATACATCTCAATATGACTGATATGCTTTAAAGAATTCATCTGTGTATCATAAAGATACTGAAGCATAGCACCGGATGCAACAACACACTCCGGGAAATCTCTAAGTCCAAGCACCTCTATGCTGGATATATTAAAATGTCGCTTTAATAGAATCTCACAGCTCTCTAAGTTACAGTAATGCCCCGGAGCCTCACTTATAGTTATCTTTAGCTTATCCACAGTAAGACCAATATCTATGCCTGAGCTCATAAAGGTATCCTGGTATATAATCTCAGAGGGCTGATATTTATTAATCTCATCTATAACCTTTTCGCTGGAATTAACATGACAGGTTTTAAATATACCGGTACTTAAATCAGCAACCGCAACACCATACATAAAATTATGATAGGATATGCACATAATATAGTTATTCTTAGATTCATCTAATATTTCCGTGGACATTTTTGTACCGGGAGTTACAATTCTAATTACCTCTCGCTTTACAAGTCCTTTGGCAAGCTTAGGATCCTCAACCTGTTCAGCTATGGCAACCTTATATCCCTTATCAATAAGTCTGTTAATATATGTATCTGCAGCATGAAAAGGAACTCCACACATAGGCGCTCTCTCCTCAAGTCCACAATCTCTTCCGGTAAGAGTAATCTCTAATTCTTTGGACGCACAAAGGGCATCGTCAAAGAACATCTCATAAAAGTCCCCCAGACGATAAAACACTATACAATCCTTATACTTTTCTTTAGTTTCTAAATATTGCTCCATCATAGGAGATAATTTTGCCATATTACACCTCGATAAATCTTATCTATATAAGAGTTGCTGCTCTAGCTAAAGCTACGTCTATATTCTCACAGAAGTTATCCTCACCAATTTTTTCACTAAAGCCTGCCTTATCCATAACTCTTCTAGGCTGCTCTAATACATGTGATAGAATAACTGTAACATCATTCTTCTTACACTTATCGTAAACCTTCTCTAAGGACTGTAAAGCAGTAATATCCATAGCAGGAACACTTCTCATACGAAGTACAAGAACCTTAGTATCATCCTTAATAGATATGTTAAGGAAATTATCTGCTACACCAAAGAACATAGGTCCATCAATCTCATAAACCAAAGTTCCTTCAGGAACCTGCTTAAGAGCGATATGCATAGGGTCATTCTCCTCGCTATCGTCCTCATCTGAATATGTCCATCCTCTAATTGATGAAACATCTGACATTCTCTTAATAAAGAGTATTGCAGCAAGCACAAGACCAAATTCTATAGCTACAACAAGATCAAATATTACTGTAAGGAAGAAGGTAACAAGCATTATTGAAACATCTGACTTTGGAGCATGCTTCATTAAGCTGAAGAATTCCTTCCACTCACCCATATTGTAAGCAACAACTATAAGAATTGCTGCAAGTGTTGTCATAGGTATAAGCGCTGCAAGTGGCATAAACAGCTTAAGAATAAGTAATAACATAAGTGCATGTACCATACCTGCTATAGGTGTACGTCCACCATTTTTAACATTGGCAGCAGTTCTTGCTATAGCTCCAGTTGCAGGAATTCCACCAAATAATCCGGATGCAATATTACCAACGCCCTGTCCTATAAGCTCCATATTAGAACGATGTCTACTGTTAATCATACCATCAGCTACTACACAAGAAAGAAGTGACTCTATAGCTGCAAGAATAGCTATGGTAAACGCACTTGGAAGAAGCTGTTTTACCATATCAAAATTAATATCCGGGATAGACGGTGCCGGTATAGATGATGAAAGCTCACCATATACACTTCCAATAGTAGCTGTCTCAAGTGGAGTAAATTTAACCAATAATGTAGCTACAATAATTGCAACTAAAGAACCAGGTACAACCTTTGATATCTTAGGCATAATGATTAAAATCACAAGAGAAATTACACCAACTATTACTGTATGTAAGTCTACAGTTGTAATAACCTTAGCATATTCAGCAACCTTCTCAATAAACTCAGCAGGAACAGAGCCCATCTCAAGCCCTAAAAAATCTTTAATCTGACCTGCAAAAATTCCGATTGCAACACCTGCGGTAAATCCTGCAGTGATGGTATATGGAATATATTTAATCAAACTACCAAACTTAAGGAATCCCATAAGTATAAGCATAATACCTGCCATCAAGGTAGCTACTGTAAGTCCTGCCATACCAAATTCTGTAACTATACCATAGATAATTACAACAAAGGCAGCAGTTGGACCACCAATTTGTACTCTACTTCCACCTAAAAATGATATAAAAAATCCGGCGAAAATAGCAGTGTAAAGTCCCTGCTCAGGACTGACACCTGAAGCAATAGCTAAGGCTATAGAAAGTGGCAATGCAATTATGGCCACAATTATACCCGCTATAATATCCTTAAAAAATTGATTCTTGTTATATGTTTTCATAACAGAAAACAGCTTTGGCTTTAGCTTATTCATAATATTAATTCTCTCTTTCTCCTAAATAGTAAAATCCTTTGCAGGATATCAGTTTAACAGGAACTATCTCCCCTATTAGCTCCTCTCCACCTTTAAAATGAACTGTAATGTTTTCCTCAGTCCTACCCGTTACTAAATCCTTATCCTGATGGTTAATCTCTTCAACCAAAACATCCTTAGTAACTCCCTCATATCTTCCAACCCGCTTGTATGAGATATCATTTACCTCCCTCAGCAGTCGATTGAATCTGTCCTTGATTACATCCTCAGGAATCTGGTTATCCATAGATGCTGCAGGAGTTCCCGTTCGCTTTGAATATATAAAGGTATAGGCTTGATCGTATCCTACCTTTCTTACAACATCCATTGTCTCTAGGAAATCCTCTTCAGTCTCTCCGGGGAAGCCAACGATAATATCAGTTGTAATGGATACATCCGGCAAAGCAGCTCTTATTCTTTCAACAAGACTTAAATACTGTTCCTTCGTATATCTTCTATTCATCTTCGAAAGAATATCTGTGGAACCAGACTGTACGGGAAGATGAATATGATTACATATCTTAGGCTCTCTAGCCATTACAGCTATTAACTCATCAGACAAATCCTTGGGATGACTGGTCATGAATCTAACTCTTTCTATGCCTTCTATCTGACATACCATAGTAAGCAGCTCTGGAAATGTTACCTTTTCCTCTTCAGGAACCCTAACTATCTTTCCATCCTGATAATCATATATCTGACCATAGGAATTAACATTCTGTCCTAAAAGCATAACCTCTTTTACACCCTTAGATGCTATATCCTTTATCTCAGCCAATATATCTTCAGCAGGTCTGCTTTTCTCCCTTCCTCTAACATAAGGAACTATACAATAGCTACAGAAGTTATTACATCCATACATAATATTAACGCCTGATTTAAAAGAGTATTTTCTCTTCTGTGGCAGTTTTTCAACTGTTATATAGCTTTTATCAAGAACCTCTATAATTCTCTCGCCCTGGAATAATCTATTATATATCAATTCTGCCAGCTTATATATATTATGAGTTCCAAACACAATGTCAACCATTCTATACTTGGTCTTTATTGTCTCAACAACATGTGGCTCTTGCATCATACAACCACATAGTGCTATAAGCATATTAGGTCTCTTTTTCTTTAAGCTTTTCAGATGTCCAAGGTGTCCATATAACTTTTTGTTAGCATTCTCCCTAACTGTACATGTGTTGAAGATAACAAAATCAGCATCCTCACCCTCAACCTCTTCATAACCTATAGTTTCAAGTATGCCTTTAAGCTTATCTGAATCATGGGCATTCATCTGACAGCCAAATGTAACAACACTGTAAGTAAGAGGCTTATCATCTGATTTAATATCAAGAATAAGCTCCTTACATTTATTCATAAAATAATACTGTCTGTCCGGCTCCATAACCGGTATTAAACCTTCCATCAAAACGAATCCTTTCCATATTAAATAGTCTTATACTACATTAAGACATTAACTAAATAATTATATGATACTTGTTAATTTTTTTCAATAATAAGGGTACAATATTTTTATGAGTTTTGTGAAAAGAAAATAACAGAAAATATAAAATAATCTGTCCCCAAAAGAAAGGTGGGTCGGTCTTAATTCAAGACCGACCCTGAGGTATGAAAAATATGACAAATCTCTACGGTGCATAATATGGAACCACAAGGGTTGCACCACTATAGATTTTATCGCTGGTTAAATGATTAAGCTCCTTAAGCTCTTCTACATATTCATCAACGGATGAATACTCTTCCGATATGTACATATCCGCAATGCTCCATAAGGTATCACCTTCATCTATATCAATACAAACAAAATACTTTTGATTCGCAGTAGATGCACTAACCTCTTTAGAACACTTATCACCTATAAGAAATATACTAGCAATCGCAATCAAACTGATAACAACAATTATCAACTTACGATTGCTATGAATAAAACATATTAAATCATCTATAACACTCTTAACATCTATACCAAAATAATTAGTTTCCATACATTTATCCTCCTCATCTCATTTCGAACTCTTGTTCTGTATATAATATATATCACGAACATCTGTTTGTCAATATCTTTTTAGAACAATTGTTCGCATTTTATTGTGCGTTACTATTTTTTCTTTGCCCTTGAACATACAATAATATATTTACAGTCCGTTAAAACTCCCTTTAAATAATCTAATTACTATGTTATACTACCACCTAGAAAATAGTATCAATAATGGAGGCATTATGAAGCTACAAAAACTATTAAGCTATACAAGGCGTGCTATAGATACCTATGGTATGATAGATGAAGGAGATAAAATTGCCATTGGAATATCCGGAGGCAAGGACAGCTTAGCGTTACTATATGCTATGGCTCACTTAAGAAGATTTTATCCTAAACATTTTGATATAATTGCTATTACTATTAACCTTGGATATCCTGGATTTGAAACTGATAAAATAAGTCAGCTTTGCAGGGAGCTTAATGTTCCTTATTATGTGGAAAATACAGAAATATATGACATAATATTTAACCATAGAAAGGAATCCAACCCATGCTCGCTATGCGCAAAAATGCGAAAGGGTGCATTAAATGACAAGATAAAAGAACTAGGCTGCAATAAGTTCGCATACGCCCACCACAAGGATGACATAATAGAAACATTCTTCATGTCACTGATATTTGAAGGAAGAATACATACCTTTTCTCCTATAACCTACCTTGACAGAAGCAAGCTTACCATGATAAGGCCTCTAATGTTCTGTAATGAAGGTGAAATATCAGCATTTGAAAGAGCTATGGAGCTACCTGTTGTTACTGCAAAATGTCCTGCAGATGGCTTTACAAAAAGAGAATATGCAAAACAACATATAAAATCCTTAGAACAGGAAAATCCCGGCTGTAAGGAAAAGATTTTTGCAGCTATACTTAATGCCAATTTGGATGGTTGGCCGGAGCCTATAAAAAGGCAAAGATAAAGGAAGTGAGCTATAGTCACTTCCTTTATCTTTACTTTAGCTTATTTAATCTCTATCCTTTAAATCCCTCTGCAGACCTTTCAAATAATGAACTAATGCTCCCGACTCTCCCTTAATAAAGAATTCTTTATCAAGTTCATCGTATTTGAAATACTGTGGATGACCTTCTTTTGTTCTCTCAAGATATCCTTTTAGCTCATTGAACCTCATATAATAGAATTCATTTTTATGTGTGAACATTATTATAAGAAAGCTTATTCCCTTTTGATTCTCAAAATCTTCCATGAATTTTATCTGGTGCTCATGTATATTCCTTAAACTAAACTTATCCACAGCACATTCCTTTGCATCAAAGCAAACAGGAATTCCCTGTACAACACCTATGTAATCCACAGTTGAATCCTTCTCAAAATAGGCAAGGGATATATTACCATTCTCCTTATCTATTTTTACAGGAGTAATTGGTGTAGGTATTTTTTGAACCAACCCTAAGCCCTTCTCTCTATACAATTCATTTGTAATATTTATAAGCTCCTCAAGGGTTGAACCTCGCAAGCCTCTGGAATTCCAAGTTGCCATAATATCCTACATATCCTTTATCTCTATCCCCTCGCCTATACATATCTTATGAAATATGCTTGGTAATGGATCCTGAATTATAATATCCTCACTTAGCTTTACTAAACCTGCGTGCAGCAAGTGATTCTTTAGCTTATATCTATCTCTTAAATAATTATTAAAGCCCCTATCACCGTACTTTATATCTCCGGCAACAGGAAATCCTAAATGCTTTAAATGAGCCCTAATCTGATGAGACTTTCCGGTTATTAGTTTAACCTTAACCAGGGTTATATCAATTCCCTTAGAGATAGGTGTAAATTCTGTCTCTATAAGAGAATAATCCTTTGGATTAAATTTAGCATCTGTCTTCAGGCTTTCATACTTAGCTTCAGTTACTACAGTAGATATATTTTTTTCATTATCTTTGCTAATATATGCCTTTTCATGAATAATATTATTCATATGTCCCATTACCAACGTATAATAATACTTGTCAATAGTTCTATCCTTTAAAACCTTCGATAAGTATTGACTACCATTAAGGCTAATGCCCGCAAGTATAATACCTGATGTGTTCATATCCAGTCGATTACACACTGACGGTGTAAATGTTTCAGACAGCTTGTATTTTTCCTTATTAGTCCTCACATAATCAACAATAGCTTCGTTTATGGAGTAATCATCCTTTTTTGCCTTTTGAGATAATACTCCCTGCTTTTTGTGAACGGCTATAATATCATCATCCTCATAGAGAATGGTAATACCAAGTTTGGGTTTTGATACCTCGACATTATTTGTTCCCCTAAACTTGGCAACTGTATCATCTGATAAATAAAGCTTAACAATATCATCAACGCATAGAAGCTCATCACCCTTAGCTTTTTTGTCATTTAGTACTATATTCTTTTTTCTCAGCATCTTATAAACAAACGAGGAAGGAGCATCCTTAAGATACTTCATAAGAAACTTATTTAAACGTTGACCAGAGTCACCCTTTTCAATTCTTACTTCTACCATTTAAACACCCTAATTATCTTTGTTATACGCAAGCCGATAACAGTTGTTCTCTAATATGTCTGTCAATAAGCTTATTATTATCATTTGGCTCGCTTACAGAGTTTATCTTCTTTATATATTCATTTATATCTGTAATAATGGTTATCTTGTACTTATACTTTTCCTGGATAATGCTATCATTAATCCACTTCTCGTATTCCTTCTTTTTTTCACTATAATCCTTAGCTAATACCAACGCGTATATTCTGCCATTCTTCACAAGTATAGACTCATAAAATCTTATTCCCTCATATTGGGATATTGCTACATCAAAAAGCAGACTTTTATCATTGTTATTATAAGTGTTTGCTATTCTGGCGTGTTCATCAAAGGTAAGTGATTTAAATTTTAGAACTATAATTAGTGAAACTAAAAACTTCGCCAATGGTAAAGCCAATAATATTGCTATAACAATAACTACTCTTGAGGTGTCACCAAACATAATAAGAGTCCCTATTACAATAGCTTCAATCATTAAAGTTAAAATAATAACAACAATTAGTTTTGATAGCTTGTAGTTCTTAAGATATCCGTATTCACCTTTATCCTTACTGTTCATTATCTTTATTTACATCTCCGTTATTTAATAAATTTCATAATAAACCTATGTGGAAGTAGCTTGCAAAGTACACTAAATGCCTTCATAGTACCACCATAAACTGACACGTCCTTACCATGGAATCCATCTCTTAAAGCAAGCTCTACAACCTTATCCGGCTTGGCCATAACAAGCTTCTTATAAAGCTTGACCTGAGTGTCCCTTTCAGCAACATCAAAAAATTCAGTTTTAACCGGCCCCGGACATACTGCAGTAACAGTTATATTCTTGCTTTTAAGCTCCTGATTAAGAGCTCTGGAAAGACTTAATACATACGACTTTGTGGCTGCATAGGTTGCAAAATATGGCTGTGGTAAAAAAGCTGCTGAAGAAGCAAGGTTCCATATATTTCCTTTATTCTTATTCATATACGGTAAAACAAGATTGATAAGCTTTGTAAGTGCTACACAATTCACCTTACACATTCCCACATTATCATCTCCTGCATCTTCGAAGCTACCGATAATACCATATCCAGCTGAATTAACAAGAACTCTAACCTTAGGATTAAGCTTAATAAGCTCCATCTTAAAACGAATAAGGTCTGCCTCACTGGAAACATCTAACACCAAAGGTCTTATGGTTACATGTTCTATATCCTTTTTTATGTCTTCCAGTCTATCTGCTCTTCTGGCGATAACCCATATTTCATCGATGTTCTTAAATCTTTTACTTATCTGGTATACAAATTCTCTTCCCATACCGGAAGAAGCACCTGTAACGATAGCTATATTCATGACATCAACCTCCAACCAGGTAAATATTTATTCTTTAATACTCCATTGTTAAGTTTTCCCCAACCCAGTGGATATGAATCAACGCAAATCAACGCCCATCCATTTTTTCCTCCAACTTCATCCACATATATGGTTTCACCCTTAAGATACTTATTTACTCTATCATCCTCTGATGTAAGATTAATAACATTTTTAAAATCTTCATATTTTAAACTCATAGCAAGGGACTGACTTGGCTCAAAACGATTCTTTTTAATCTCTCCCAAATATAATCCACAACGCAATATCCTTAGTCCTCTAACTGCAGGAAATGTATCCGGTATATAATATAACTTGTCCTGAGATAATTCAAAACGATTAAAATCAAATGATTTATTAAAACCATCAAAGAATTCAATAACTTCCTTGGGTAGCTTAGCCTTCTTAATCGGATAGCTTCCTGAATTTCCGGCATTGGTAGTAGCACCGGCTTTCTCTACCAATGCAACAAAATGTCCCTCTCCCTCAATTCTATGAGGCCATAATCTGGCACATTTTTCCAAATCAGGATTCTTGGAATCCGACCATTCAGGATGTCCACTATCAAAGCCCTCATACCTATCAAATGAACATACTTTTAGTTCCTCATCTAAGCTCAATAGATACTCAACTGACTTTTCATTCTCTAAAGGAGCAAATGTACAGGTGGAATACAGTATTTTCCCACCTGGTTTAAGCATCTTAACAACCTCCTTAAGAATGCTAATTTGCAAATCACTAAACAATTGATTACCATTATTCTCCCATGCAGTAATCATAGAGCTTGACTTTCTAAACATACCTTCACCAGAACAAGGAGCATCTATCAATATCTTATCAAAGTAACCTGCAAATCTTGCTGAAAGCTTATATGGAGCCTCACTGATTATAAGTGCATTTGTAGCTCCAAAAACCTCTAAATTCTTAAGAAGTGCCTTAGCTCTTGACGCACTTATATCATTAGATACAAGAACGCCTGTACCATCCAGCTTAGCTGCAAGCTCTGTAGACTTACCTCCCGGTGCCGCACAGATATCAAGCACTCTGTCTCCCATTTCAATTGGTATAACATTAGCAGGTGTCATAGCGCTTGGCTCCTGAATATAGTACAAGCCTGCGTAGTAATACGGATGTTTAGATGGCTTATCAATAGTCTCATCATAATAAAATCCATTTTCACACCAAGGAACAGGCTTCAAATGAAATGGATTAATCTTAAGAAAATCCTCCACACTAATCTTCATAGTATTTATCCTTATACCATGATACATAGGTTTATCCAAACACTGCTTGTATGTCTCATACTCCTGCCCCAACAGCTGTATCATATTGTCTTCAAAAAGCTTTGGTAATTCCATATATTCTCCTAAATCAAATATTAAAGCTTGAATCTACATATGCCTTAATATATATTCCATCTTCCCTGTATTCCTCAGAAAGCAGAGTTCCTGATTTTCTAATCTTATTAATCATACCTGCATCATTGTAGGAAATAAGCTTCTCAACATACTTTCTACACTTGTTAATCTCTTCAGCTAAGGTTTCCATAAGCTTATCAAAGCCAATTTCCTTCTTTGCCGCAATATTAACGATTGCATCTGCCTTAAAATCCTTAATAATTGGCATTTCATCAACCTTATCAATCTTATTAAAGGCTGTAATTATAATCTTATTCTCAACTCCTAAGCTGTCTAATGTCTCATAAACAGTTATGATATGGTTATCAGCCTGTGGATTTGAAATATCTACCACGTGAAGAATAATATCTGCATACTTAGCCTCCTCTAATGTAGACCTAAATGCATTTATCAGATGATGTGGCAGCTTTCTTATAAATCCTACGGTGTCGGTAATAATAATCTCCTGTCCATTTAAAAGCTTTAAATTTCTAGATGTTGGATCAAGAGTTGCAAATAGCTTATCCTCCTCTAAAACTCCTGCATCAGTAAGATGATTGAGCAATGTGGACTTACCGGCATTTGTATAACCAACTATAGACACTATAGGCAAGTCTCCGGCCATACGTTGCTTACGCATAACATCTCGATGATTCTTAACATCCTCTAACTCTCTCTGAAGCTGAGCTATTCTATCTCTGATTATACGTCTATCAATCTCAAGCTTCTTCTCTCCAGGTCCTCTGGTACCGATACCACCACCTAATCTTGACAATGAACTTCTCATACCAATAAGTCTGGATGACCTATATTTAAGCTGAGCAAGCTCTACCTGTATCTTACCTTCTCTAGTTGTTGCTCTACCGGCAAATATATCAAGTATTACCATAGTTCTATCCATAATCTTAGTATCAAGTACTTCCTCAAGATTCTTAAGCTGCATAGGACTAAGCTCGTCATCACAGACAACTCCTGTAGCTCCAAGTTCTTGAATCATTTCCTTTAACTCTAAAGTTTTACCTGAACCTATATATGTGGCCTTATCTATACCATCCTTTTTTTGAACAAGTCTGCCGATAACTGTAGCCCCGGCTGTTTTAACTAATTCTTCCAGCTCATCAAGATTGACCTCAACATCTTCTCCGTTATCTAAATCCGCGCTAAAAAGTATTACCTTTTCTTCTAAATCTTTATTCTCAAACATAATAACGCCTTTCAGTTTACATAACAATATTATGGTTGTCTAATCCCCATATTTGAATTAAACAACCATAATATTGTTAATTAGTATCAAAGTTATTCCTCTATATAATCGTCGCCATACAAATTATAAATGTCATTTATAGGCTCCTCAGATATATTTACCCTGGTATCTAAGTATGCATATAAGTCATCACCCTTAGTATCGTCTGGATACAGCTCTTTATACTCCTTTGCTAAAGCAAAAGCTTCATTAAACTGACCAAGCTTTTCATAACAAACAATCTGCGTATATCTAAGCTGCTTTTCATAAGCCTTATCATCCTGAGATAATCCTTGAGTAATATATGATACAGCAGTATTGTAATCCTCCTGCTCTATATAGTATTGAGCGAATTTATAGCACAAATACGCATCCATGCCCACCTCTCTACTATATATATCAAAATAAAGCTTCATATTCTCATAGTCATCCAAATGTTGATAACATATTGCTGCGTAAACAGCGAGCTCTTTGTAACCCTTATCAACTGCCTCAACAAAGGTAGTGTGAGAACCATAATACTCTCCCTTTGAGAACTTAATCAAAGCATTGGTTATATCCATAAGATAAAGGATATCCTCTTCTTCATAGTGAGAATCTGAGTACTCATCCAGGATGTATCTGTAAGTATCATATGCCTCCTGATACATCTCCATTCTAAGATATGCATCTGCCTTGTAATAGCAAATATCAACATTAAGCTTATCTGAAAACCATTGATTGTAGCCTAAAGCCTTATCAAAATGTTCAACTGCTTCCTGATAATTACCTGCGTTAAAGCTTTCGACTCCTTTATTTCTAAAGGATTTCTTAGGAGTAAAAATATGAAATACACCTATAAGTGTCAATACTACAACAAGTATAAACAGACCTAAATTAAGCATTGTCAATGCTTTTCTCATAGCCTTTTTTTTCTTTTGTATACGTTTTTTCTCTTCTCTCGGTGTCATATCAATTAAACCAATCCTGTGTATAAATTATTGAACTAAATCCATAAACTCCTCTAATGACAGATTATTCTCAGCCATAAATTCAGCAGCTTCCTTACCAACATATCTATATTGCCACTGTTCGTCACTTACTCCTGTAATACTTACCTTATTTGCAGGATATCTGTTTATAAAGCCGTACTTATGACAATTATTCATAAGCCACTGATCTGTACCTCTTGTAGACTTATAATCCTCTTCGCCGAGTACCTCTACATCTGTAAGGTCGATGGCAAGTCCTGTCTCATGTTCACTACAGCTTGGCTGGTCTACAGACTTACCAACCTGAGCCTGAGCCTCCTCTTCAAGCAAGCCCTGGTCAACATAATGCTGAACTGCCTGATTATATAGCTCTGTCTGAGTGGCATTATCAATATACGCATTAATAATATTATATTCATATCCTGCCATATTACATGCATTAAGCATCTCTGAAAAATCAGAATAAATTCTGGCATCTATATCAAGACCACAATTTAATGTATGATGTTCAAAGGTATAGTTCTGAGGTAATGGATGATTACCATCGACTATGAACAAAAAGTCTTTATTCCTGCTATATATGGAAATTGCCTGCTCCTTCATAGCAGCCTGTCTGGCTATCTCAGGGTCAACAGTAGCATCTGCAGGTGTTGCTTCCTCCGTTGTCGGCTTTGAGAAAGAATCCTTATCCTTACCTCCAAGAGATAAAATATTGCCAAACATTACTATGAGCAGAATTAAAGCAACCAAAGCAAATATAGAATAAATTAATATACTATAATCCCCTGCCTGGGTATGTTTTACAAGCTTTCTCCAGTATTTCCTTATAGCCTTTCTAGCTTTTTTATAAAACTTTCTAGCTTTACGCTTTATATACTCCCATAGTCCCTTAAAATCCATGTGGGCACCCCCTTATGTCATTATTTTTCCTAATCCCATAAAAAACATATAATTACTAATAAATTATCACAAAAACACATAAAATACAATGTCTAATCTAATTTATATACATCTCTTAATTCCTTCTTCGCACTCTCAACCTGCATTTCAAATTCTGCAGAACTTACTACGGTACAGTTACTTCCTATAGCAAGCTGTCTGATAAGAGAATCAGAGGTTACAACCGTGATACTAAGCTTGTCTTTATTAGCATTTGCGAATCTTTCGATATAAGCATCTGCAGTCTCCCCCTCCTTAGTATGAATAACTTGAACGTCTTCCTTATGTTCATCTGTACCTTTATTGCCCTTAACCTTATATCCATCGAATACTACTATAAATGGTACATCAATTATAGCTCTATACTCTGACATAATTGATATTAGTCTATCCTTTGCTGAGTCTATGTTGATACTGGATAATTCCTTTAGACTATTCCAAGCAAATATAACATTATATCCATCAATTATATAAACCTTATCCTTGGGTTTAGACGAAACCTTTGACCCCCTGTAATCGAAATAATCCGACTGTCTTTTCTTCCTATAGCCCTGCTTACTATGTTTTACATTAGCATTATAGGTCTGATTAATAATTTGATCTATCTCCTCAGTACCTATAGAATAGTCAAAGCTATTCCCCTTACCTAACATAAGATTGGATTTTGACTCAAATAAACCATCATCAGCCTCATCTATAGAAAGATGCATATAATCCTTAACTTCGTACCACGGAACAACAAAGCCGGCTCCATGAGAACAAAAAACGGAGGATGATGGATTTACAACATCTTCATCAGGAATATAACCACTTGCTAATACTATTTCCTCAGTATTATGACATCTGTCATAGCCTGCAAACGAAACTGACAGGCTACCATTTCCTTTTGTATATGCACTTACATTAACCTGATAATCTCTCATGGTTGCAACAGGGCATTTGCCTGATATAGTTGCAGTATCTCCTTTTATATCCGGTGGATTCATAGTGCCATGCATATTTTCAATATCCAGCATGGCTTTTCCAACCATATCAGATGGTATATAAAGCAGAAAATCATAATATGGCTCAAGCAATGTACATTCAGCATACATCAACCCATGTCTGATAGCTCTATATGTCGCCTGCCTAAAATCTCCGCCTTCGGTGTGTTTTAAATGAGCTTTACCATTTACAATACTAACTTTAACATCAGTAAGTGGTGATCCTATAAGAACTCCCTTATGAATTCTTTCTAACACATGAGTCTTAACCAGTCTTTGCCAGTTTTTATCAAGTATATCCTCACTAAGTCTGCTTTCTACAACAATACCTGAGCCTCTTTCTCCCGGTTCTAGCATAAGATGAATCTCTGCATAATGCCTAAGTGGTTCAAAATGTCCAACACCTACAACAGCGCTATCTATAGTTTCTTTGTAGCTTATACTACCCAAATCAAATTCGGGTATAAAACCAAACCTTTTCGATATAAGCCCTTTAAGTATATCTATCTGGACCTGTCCCATGAGTTTTACTCTTATTTCTTCTTTTGAATCATTCCACTCCAAAGATAGTTCAGGAAGCTCCTCCTCTAAAAGCTTTAGCTTAGGATAGATTTGTCTTGAGCTAATGCCTAATTCCTTAGGTACTATAATCTGGTAGCTAATAACCGGCTCTAGTAGCTTCATTCTATTATCTGTATTACACCCCAATGACTCTCCTGCCATAACCTGTTGCAACCCGGTTACGGCACAAATATCTCCAGGATACGCTACCTCACACACTTCATATTTTGTACCATTATATCTTCTGATTTGATTAACCTTCTCTTCATTTATCTTATCTCTTACACGAAGAACACCATTTGTAATCTTCATATGAGTAAGTCTTTCATCCTTAGAATCTCTGGTAATCTTATATATCTTCGCTCCAAAATCATTTATATCACATTCATAACATAATTCACTGTATATATCTGCTGTATAAAGTGTAAGTCCAGTTATTAATTCACTAACTCCTGTATCTCTTAGTGCAGACCCAAAATAACACGGAAATACACACCTTTCAGATATTAACCTGGTAATAACTGAAAGCTCAATTTCTTCTCCTTCAAGGAATCTATCCAAAAAGCTCTCATCATCAACAAGCTCTGCATATGTCACAGCCATAAACTCCTGGTCATCATTAGATATGTTATCAGAACAAAAATCTATACATCCATTACCAAATTCAGTTTTAAGCATATTTATAATATATGCCTTATCATTATCCGGCTGATCCATCTTGTTAACAAATATAAAGGTTGGTATATGATACTGCTGTAGCAATCGCCAAAGAGTTTTTGTATGACCCTGAACACCATCACTGGCACTTATAACTAAAATAGCATAATCTAAAACCTGAAGAGTCCTTTCCATCTCAGCAGAAAAATCCACATGTCCGGGAGTATCAAGCAGGGTGAATACACAGTTATCTGATTCAAATATAGCCTGTTTAGAGAATATGGTGATTCCTCTGCTTCGTTCCATATCATCTGTATCTAAATATGAATCCTTATTATCTACCCTACCTAAGGTTTTTATAACACCGGTGTTATAAAGCAATGCCTCAGACAAGGTAGTTTTACCTGCATCAACATGGGCCAGTATTCCAATTGTAAGTTTCTTAACATTTTTCATATTATCCCACACAAAGCTTAAGCCCATAATATAATATTATGGGCTTATTATTACTACTAATTATATTTTGCAATAATTTCCTGATTAGTTTTCATCGCCTGCTCTTCCATATCTTTCCTAAATGCTACAAGCTTTTCCTTAATAGCATCATGCTTTATGGACATAATCTGAAGAGCAAGATATGCTGCATTCTTACCTCCGTTAATAGCAACTGTAGCTACAGGAATTCCAGGTGGCATCTGAACTATAGAATATAGTGCATCTACACCATCTAACACAGAGCCTGATATAGGTACACCAATAACAGGAAGTGTTGTCTGAGAAGCAACAACTCCAGGTAATGCTGCAGCCATACCGGCACCGGCTATAATAACTTCTGTTCCATTACCATTTGCCTCATCAATAAATGCTGATAAACCTGCATGAGCTCTGTGAGCCGACAAGCATCTAACATCTACAGCAACACCATACTCCTTTAATATATCAATGGCAGGCTCAAGCTTAGGAAAATCGCTTGTTGAACCCATTATAATAGCTACTCTCATCTTAAAACCTCCGAATTAAAACTTAAATATGGACATACTGTCATCCAAATCTGATGCAATCTGACGAAGTCCATTTGACTTATCTGATATATCTTCAACAATAGCAGAAACTTCAGTTGCTGATGCAGATGTCTCTTCAGTACCTGCTGCATTCTCCTCAGCAATTGCAGTTAAGCTCTGAACAATATCTACTACGCTAACTCTAGCCTCATCAAGAGCAGCAGCCTTATCTGATATTCTGTCTATACTTGAAATAGACTGCTCTACACCATCTATAATCTGTGTAAATGCATTGTCAGTCTGCTCAACATGGTCGCTTTGTAATCTGATAATCTCTTTAACATCATACATAGTCTCAACAGCTCTCTCAGAATCCTTAAGAAGCTCCTGAATAATAATCTCAATCTGCTGTGCAGACACGTTACTCTGCTCTGCCAGCTTCTGAATCTCAGCCGCAACTACAGCAAATCCCTTACCCTGCTCACCGGCTCTTGCAGCCTCTATAGATGCATTAAGTGAAAGAAGATTTGTCTCCTCAGCTATAGCTGTAATAAGCTTTGTTGCCTCGCTAATCTTAAGAGCTGATTCATTAGTAGTGTTAGTCTGCTCTGCAATCACATCTATGTACTCTCCAGCCTTCTTGTTAACATCGCTGAGCTCCTTTAAGATATCCTTTGCAAATGCTGTAGATTCCTTCATCTCATCTGCATACTCACGAAGTCTTGCAACCTCATCATTTGTTTCCTCAACCATATTACCCATAATGATAACATTCTCTGTAGCTGACTGTGTATCCTCTGCCTGTGATGTAGCACCCTGAGCTATATCATTAACAGCCTTTTCAACCTGTTCCATAGTAGTTGATGTCTCAGCAGCATCTGTGTTAAGAGCATCAGCAGCATACATAACGTTATCGCTCTTCTCTTTAATTACACTTACAACTTCAATAAGAGATAATCTAAGCTCATCCAGCTCTCTGCTAATAAGACCTGTCTCATCCTTTCGTGAATTAAGCTTCTTCTGCTCCGGATCCTCTGTAAAGTCCATAGATGATATCTTAGATACAACACCTGTAAGCTTTACAATAGGTCTTACAAGAATAAAAGCAAACACCCCACCAAGTAAGCCGAAGAATATAACTGCTAAAACAATAGCAAACATACCTCTTTTATTAAGAGCTGCAACAGACTCAAACAATTCTTCCTCATCAGCTGTTACAACAAGAATGAAATCCTGATTCTCATTTACATATATACCTGCGTATTTTATGGCACCGTGATATTCATATTCCACAGCACCGTTCTGAACCTTCTTACCCGCTGCAATATCCTCTACCACCTGTGTAACTACAGCGTTTTCAACCTTCTGACCTACCTTATCCTTAGATGGATGATATACCATAGTTCCGTCAGGAGCTACAACGTAAACATAACTGCTATCAATGCCCTCCATACCTATACCATCAAGCTGATGAGTCAGATAATCATAATTTACTATACTCTCTACATCAGATAATAGTATTTCTTCATCAAGCATATGACCATACGCCAGCGAAATATCATCCATATAATGATGATTAAGATTAGTTATCTCCTTCTTAATATTTGGCGAATACAGCCATACCATAAGAATTCCTGTAAACAGTATAATAACAGTCATGGATAAAGCCATATATGTAGTTAATGAATGTAATTTTAAAACTTTCTTGTTTTCCATAGAGTAGATTCCTCCTTTGTCGTTTGAAAATTCTTTAATTATTTTATCAAATTTTTTGTATTTTTACAAGTGCATACAAATGCATTATGTAAATAAAATTCATATCAAAAAGGTAAACTATCCTCTACGCAAAGTCTTCCCCACCCTGCAAAAGGATTAGGCACCTTTGAATATCCAAGCAAAGGATTAGCACCTGCTATAAGATAAGCCTTTACCTTTTGTCCATACAAAAAAACATCATTATTTCTTACAATTCCATATTCCATCAGCATAGCAGCTGCAGAAGCTACAAAAGGCGTAGCAAATGAGGTACCTGTCACACTTGTATATCCACCTCCAACACTGGCCGTATCAATATCTACACCAGGTGCCAACATATCAGGCTTTATTTGTCCTGATGCCGAAAAACCCCTTCCCGAAAAAGATGCATAGGTCATAGTACCAGAATCATACGCACCTACCGTAATAACACTGTCTGTTGTTGAAGGTATAGTCAGAGTTGTATATTCAAGTGGACTTAAAAATACTATATCCGTAACCGTTGCCCCCTCTGCGGGAAGCCAAATATCAACTACTCCGTCAATCACCTCCTCAGATATAAACTCAATAGTCCACACACCCTCCTGAATCATTCCATCTAAAGGTATAATACTTATAAACACTTCATCATAAATATTTATAGCAGAAGGTCCAATCCCAAGCATCCTAATATTCATATTATCTGTATCATATATAGCCATTCCCTGACCTGATTTATAGGGTCCATAAGATATTCCCACAGGTGATTTTAAAATAATTGATATATCATCCTGATAGCTTTTCCAAAGTTCAATATTTATCCCCCCTTCTCCGTAAGGAATTTGAAATTCGGTAGCTTTACGTTCATAACTGTTCATAATTATCCGACTATGTCTCCCAGACATTCCATCATTTCCACTTCCTACAACAAATGTTACCTTTGCCATACCAGCCACAACATCAATATACTGTTCTAATACAGAATTACCTCTATGATCTCCCCAGTTATTTCCATAGCTCAGATTAACCACCATAGGTACATCATTTTCAATAGAATGCCTTACAGCAAAATCAATCCCCTGCATTAATGCTATTGTGTCTGTCTCATCCCCTCCTCCTGTCTCAAGTTTTACCACCAAAAGAGAGGCATCCGGAGTACATGCTGTCACAATTCCCGCAACCGCAGTGCCATGACCGGATACATCAACACTTGGAAAGCTTCCTGCTTCACTTCTCAGGCTACTATTTATAATACCGGATCCAAGGTATGTACCAATATTATATCCCACAGGAGGATTGCCAGATAAGCTTTGATCCCATATACCTATAACCTTTGAAACTACACCATCATTATTCTCCGCAATAAAATCATTATGAAACACATCTATTCCCGAATCTATTATTGCAACAGTAACACCCTTACCTTTAAGCTGATAATCAAAGTAAGGCACATTCATACAGGATTCTCTAAATCCTTTTATGTCAGCCCTCTCCTGATTGTATTCCTTGGGCTTCTCAATGTATATTATTCTATCATCCAAAGATACCTGGGTGATTTTTTCTTGTGGTATTTCTAGTATTCCAAAATTTCCTAATAGCTCTGTTGCAATTAGTCCATACTCATCTGCTATTTGACTTAAATCACCTGAATATCGAACAATAAGACTCCAGCTGTTAAACTCTTTACTATATCCAACATTTAAGGACAAACTGTCTTCTCTAAGTCTTTCATCCGTGTCAAGAGCAACATTTAACTCAGTTCCCAGCTTTGAATCCATAACTTTAATACTCCATGTCGAATTAACTTATAATAATTTCTTATATTCTTCTCTCCTTCGACCTATAAATTATAGTGGTAATTCTATAATTTATTTGAGTGCTTCAAGGAGGTGAATATGAATTATGTTGTATATGCAGACATAATGTTTATCTGGATATTTTTTGTGAATTATATAACCTATTACATAGCATGCAGAATACTCAGCAACTGTTTAAACAACAATAAGCTATTATTCTGGTGTTTATGTACAGCTGTAATACTAGAGCTGTTTTATATTATGACACTACATCTTACAAAAAAATATCAGCTAATATATTACATTTGTCTCAATATACTGCTAATGGTAGTCTTTCTACGATACATAACGAAAACCAATAATCTACGAGGAATTATAAGACTTATGTCCTATCAGTTAATGGCCATGATATTACTGTCCGGCACATTAAAGCTTATGGAACAAGGAAGATTAAACTTTTACCTTACAATTCCTGTAATTATAATAATATGCCTCAGTCTACCAAAAATTCATAAAACCTTTCTAGGTCCGGGAAATGCAGCAAGCAATCTTTATCCTGTAATTATATATACAGCCACTAAGACACATCATCTAACAGGTTATATGGATACCGGAAATATACTTATCGACCCATATACAAATAATCCTGTCATAATCCTAGACAGACAGGCTGCACTAGATATACTTACGCCAGATATAAGAACTTATCCCATTCCATTTAGAACCATCAATAGTCAAACTTCTATTATGGAAGCATTTCACATAAACGGGATAAAAATCGGAGATTCAAAAAAGATATCTAATGTTACTGCCGCCATAAGTCCATCACCTTTTAACAAAGGGCTGGAATACAAATTACTACTAAATAACAATCTAAAATAACTAAGAAAGGACCTTCTAATGATTAGTATAATCAGTAACAACAAATTTCAATTCAACATAAAAAGCTTTGCAAACCTGTTAATGTATCCTAAAAACGAGGTTCATTATATAGGCGGAGCAGAAATACTGCCACCACCTCTTTCTCCAGAGGAGGAAGCAGAGCTAATTAACCAGATAGATTACGATGATTCTGTAAGACAAATTCTTATTGAGCATAATCTTAGATTAGTTGTATACATAGCTAAAAAATTCGATAATACAGGCATCGGAGTTGAAGATTTAATATCAATCGGAACTATCGGACTTATAAAGGCAATCAATACCTTTAAATCTGATAAAAATATAAAGCTTGCAACCTATGCAAGCCGATGTATAGAAAATGAAATTCTTATGCATTTAAGACGTAGCACCAGAACAAAGGTTGAACTTTCTTTCGACGAACCATTAAACGTGGATTGGGATGGAAACGAGCTGCTTCTATCTGATATTTTAGGAACAGACGAGGATGTAATCTATAGAGACATTGAGGATGAGGTTGACAGAAATCTTTTAGAGCAGGCTATGAACATATTATCAGACAGAGAACGTATGATAATTGAATTAAGATTTGGAATCGGACATGATGACGAGGAAATGACACAAAAAGAGGTTGCCGACCTGCTTGGTATATCACAATCCTATATATCCAGACTAGAAAAAAAGATAATTAAACGTCTTAAAAGAGAGATGCTCAGATTAAGTTAAAAAAAGTGACCTAGAAACTCTAGGTCACTTTTTCATGCCGGTGGTGGGACTTGAACCCACACGTGGTTACCCACAACAGATTTTGAGTCTGCATCGTCTGCCATTCCGACACACCGGCGAACAAGTGAAAATATAGCATATTTTCACTCTTATGTCAAGGATTGTTAATCCTCAATCTTCTTAGCTACAACAACAAATCTACCATTCTCTGTATGATACGCACAGGTTGATAATGTAAGAAGCTTATCTCCATATTCTACATCATTTTCTATGGTGTATGGAGTCATGCTTACACAGTTTTTAACATAATCCATAAATTGTTCCTCTGTAGACGCATCAAAGAACTGATAATACTTAAAACCTGTATAGTCAACAGGGTATATATTTGTTCTAAAGGCCGCTATAACCTCATATTCAGCATCTTCGTGTATAGTATTAAAGGTAAAGGTCTTATGGTCTTCATAAAACTCCTCATCTTCATATTCAAGAAGGTCGTGGAACATCTTTCCTGTATGCATATTATGACCATAGATTAATACGTTATCACTATCCCTAACACTACAGCTTGTATCTACAAAAAGGGTTCCCGCATTGCTAGGATTCTTGTCATAGTCTCTGTAGATATAGAATTCCTCCTCATACATAGACTGCATAACAGGGTAATCTATATCAGTGTCATTTATCTTAATCCATCCTACAAAATCCTGATTCTTCTTATAGAGCATAGCATATTTCTTCTGAACATAGGTGCCATTAAAGTTAATATATTTAATCTCTTCAACTCCGGCATCTGTTTCTGTGGCTATAACAACCTCCTCGTAGTTACTGTCGAATACCACATCATCCATTTCTTCCTCTGCAACCACCATATCCTTAAGCTCATCTACTGTATCCTCGCTCTTCTTACTCTCCATAAAATACTTAATGAGATATATGGCACATCCTAAGAAAACACATATCAACAACACAAGTATAATATTGTATATGAGTCTGTTAAGCTTTTTATTCTTTTTTTTCTTATTCGTACTTTTAATCTTATCTGACATAATATACCTTCCTCTAAAACAGATAAAACCCGATTACTCGGGTTTTTATCTAGCTTCTTAAAAATACTTCTTACTTCCCCAAAGATTATTCTTCTTAAGAGTCATATATTCCTCGTAGGCCTGCTCTAAAATCTGCTTTTCGTTAGGAAATTTAAGAAGATGATACGCTTCATGGTACTTGTAGTAACCTGAATCCATAAAATATTCTTCTTTCTGTGGCTTGCTATAATAACTGTCAGCCATCATAAGATACCAATGAACATCCTTGTTAACAACATCATAGGAGGTATTAAAGGTATAATTGCTCTTGCCTACATACTTTATAATCTGAGCCTTTACACCTGTCTCTTCTCTAACCTCTCTTAGAGCTGTCTCATTGTGCTGTTCATCCTTTTCTACCGTTCCTTTAGGTAGAACCCATCCTTCATACTTGTTCTTATAATTCTTGTAGAGTAATAATATTTTACCTCTGAAGATTACCACACCACCACAGCTTGTTGCTTCAATCATTGCAATTCCTCCTGCTATCTTGATAGGTGTGTTACACATATATTGAATTCATTATAACAAATCCAACTGTTTTAATCAATAAATATTATCCAACAAGACAAAAAACTTATATCTTCACAATACATTACTTATGGCTGTAATATGCATCAAAGACCTGCTTAGCTACCCAGGTTCCAGAAACACCATAGGTATTATAATCCTCCACTACAACACATACCACCAAGTCCGGATTCTCAGGATTCGAAAATCCAACAAACCAAGAATTACAATTCCCTTCGTTATCATATTCTGCAGTACCGGTTTTACCTGCTACCTTATAGGATGAGCCATAGAAATATGAGCTGGCTGTACCATATTCACAGACGCTTGACATATAATCCGTTAATACTTCAGCCTCATCACTGCTCAAAAGCTCACCGTAGGATTTGCTCTTAAATCTTTGAACTGTACCACCATCATCATTTTCAATTCTTTCAATAAGATAAGGCTTCATCAATACACCGCCATTTGCTATAGCGCACATTATCATAGCATTATGAAGTGGTGTAATCTGAGTATTACCCTGCCCAATAACTGTCTGTGGAAGCTCATCATCTCTACTGCTTTCATCTATCTCAAAGCTTGATTTAACGTAGTCACCATCATAAGGAAGCTCACTGTTAAATAGCATTCCATCCATAGATGTTCTAAACTGACCATAGTCAAGCTCACTTCCTATATTTGCAAAGGATACATTACAGGAATACGCCAACGAATCTCTTAAGCTTTCTGTATAATGGGCTGTATCATCATTACAATGAATACTTACACCTGTGAATATTTCTTCTCCATAACAGTCATATGAGTAATTATCATAGGTATCAGGGTTCTCCCTAATATATTCCAGCATAGTCATTACCTTAAAGGTGGAACCTGGTGCATAAAGTCCCTGAGTAGCACGATTAAGCATTATAGTACTGCTTTGTCCCTCCTCAGTCTGCATATAATTCCAAATATAATCTATCTCATTTGGATTATAATCAGGTTTAGAAAGCATAACTCTAATCTTTCCTGTAGATGGTTCAATAGCTATAACCGCACCTTCACAGTATCCCATAGCATTATATGCTGCAGTTTGAAGGTCATAATCCACAGTGGTAATTACATTATCACCTCTGTTTTTCTCTTCCTTTAGTTCCTTTATAGTCTTCTCAAATATATTTATATGAGAACGAAGCATATAAAAGTTACCCTCAAGCTCCAGTCCTGATTTACCATATTTATCATAGCCTGTTACATGTGCAAAGGTATTGCCGTAAGGATATGATCTAGTGGTATTTCCCTCCTCGTCAGTTTTACTTGTGGCGATTACCTTACCATCGGTGGTAATTATATCCCCTCGCTCCACATTCTCAGAGAAAGAATCCTGTCTGATATTTCTTGAATTAGCTATTACAGTCTCTGCCTTAAACTCCATAAAGTATATTACATAGCAAACCATAGCAACAAAGACAAATATCATACTATAGGTAATAACCAAAATAGGCTTATTCTTCAATTTGTTAAGCTGTGACTTCTCCTTTTCTTTAGCCAGGAATTCCTGCTCCGGCGTTAAGGGCAGCCTGTTGCTTTCTGAGACGTTCTTTTTCTTTTTCATGCTTTATAACCTCTTTGTTATGAATAACATATACGCCCTGTATTATGGCAAATATAACCAGTGTACTGGTCACAGAGCTTACTCCGTAGCTTACCAAAGGCAGGGTTACACCTGTTGACGGAATGAACTTTGTCACTCCTCCTAGGTTAAGCAGTGTTTGAATAATAAACAATATTGAATATCCAAAAGCTGCATATTTATAAAATGGTTGTCTAACCTTCATAGCTATATTTGCAAAGGAAATATACACGCTAAGCATTACCAGTATAAGACAAAGTCCAAATATTACTCCCATTTCCTCGCATATAGCTGAAAATATAAAATCACTTTCACTGACAGGTATATAATCAGCCTTTCCCATATATAGACCTGTACCTGCATAACCACCTGTGCCTATGGCAAAGAGTGATTGAGATACCTGATATCCACCTGTATCTATAAACTTAAAAGGATCCTTCCATGCCTCAACTCTGACCATAACATGATAAAACAAAGTGTCTTTAAACAATGTGGCAGCAGCAATTACTGCTCCTACTCCAAGTCCTATACCTCCTATCAGGAAAATCGGTCTTGAAGTAGCAAGATATACCATACACACATAAGTAATATAAAAAATTACAGCTGCTCCTAAATCCTTCTCCAATACAAGTACAAGCATAAATATGGCTGATATAATGGCATTTACCATAATATCGCCTAATGTATTTGCTCTTACAAGCATGCAAGCCACAAAGAATACAAATAAAATCTTTACAAACTCCATAGGCTGTAATGACAGACTTCCTATCTTAATCCAGTTTCGTGAACCATAGCTTTCATATCCAAGTCCAGGTATAAATACAGTAAGCAAAAGAAATATACCTGCAATACCATAGAACACTCCCATATTCCTAAGGTTCTTCCATCTGGACATAATATATGGAATAAAGGCAGTTATAAATAACGCTATAGTAGCAAATATAAACTGCTTAATAGCCATACTATAATCTAATCTTGTAAGCATTGTATAACCTATAAGCAATAAAAATGCAGTGTTATTAGTAAGAAGTCTCGAAGATTCCTTATATATGGAATGAAATACAACCATATATATAACAGCTACAAATATTTGCACAGCATAGAAAATCAAAAGCTTGACCGAGCCCTGTCTCAAATACATAGTTAAATAACACAAAAAATGTATAATAAATACATACACTATCTGCTTATTTAATTTTTTCTTTCTATCCTTTTCATCCGTAGATAAAAGTATAGAAAAGCACTTAACAGTATAAAGTACCATAAATATTAGTATTAGGTACTTAGATACCTGACATATAATATTAAGCATTATTTATACTCCTCTATTAAAATGTCCACTGGTAAAAGTGGTCTTCATATTTTTAATATTTGACGAAACATTATTTCCAGCATTATATAGCTGAATAATATTAAGAATTTCTTTTGTTGCTATTTTATCCTCTATAGTAAAATTAATTCTTAGACTATTAACATTTAAGGAGCCAAGATACTGTTCATCAAGCAAATCTAATATCATATAAGGAATACCATTGTATATTATATTATTACATTCCGTGCAGTTTGCTCTGGCATAAAATACATTTTTCTTGTCATCCTTTAATATCACTACATCACAGGATTTATTGCATCCCGTTTTATTCTTCACAACACACTGGGCTGAAAGCATAGCCTGCTGATATTCGTAACATACAAGCTGATTATCACCATCACATAAGGGTTTCAAATCCTCTCTGTTAAGCTCCCTTGGAAGTTCAAAGCACACCTTAGGTAATAGCTCTTTGATAAGCTGTCTGGCACTGGTATTATAAGCATATAGTCCATCACCACAGATTACCCCCATCTTATTATTAAAATCTAAATTTGATTTTAGATATTCAAGATATGCGAACATCCCATCTATATTTCTTATATATATACCATCAATATGACCTTTTGGCAAATAATCCTGTAGTTTAAAGCGGTTATTTATAACATATGGAAGCTCTATATATATGTTATAATCCGGCGTATTGCAAATTTCCAAAACATTACATTGTATAGCTTGATTATATAAATCAGCTGACACTACAATGCACTTAACAGCTTCACAACAAGTCACCTCAGTTAACTGTTCTAAGGTAGCAACTCCAACCGTAAAGCCTTCACACAAGCTTAAATCCTGAGATTTTGTTGGCTTTGAATTACTAATCATTGAATTATTATCTATAAAGCTACCTATTTTTCTTGTAAAGGAATTAATAATTTCAGTTTCTAAGGTCTCTATAGCTTCTCTTCTTAACTTTTTTATGACACTGGCAGGTACGAAGGCATCCCTATCCACATCCATATCAAGCTTCTCCATAAAATAACATGTATTACCAAGCATACTTAGCTTAGCTTTTATATCCTCTAGATTAGCCTCCTTAGAATTAGCCCTTTCTACAACATCTCCATAGCAGATAATCTCATATTGCTTATCAAACATTTGTCTTCTTAAGGTAAAGGAAAGTTTTTCGCCAACCTTAGCCTTTAAACTTCCACATAAGCCAAACTTTGGCTGATTACATATTATATCATCCTGGATATGCCTGATTATGTTGTTGCTTCTGGTTCTTAGAGCTGTCTGACCCATGATGATAAGCTTGGTTTTCGGAGCATTAAGATATACCAGTTGTCCCTTCATACCTTCTACACCTGAAGTGATTTCTATAATACTTTCATCCTTTAGTTTAAGCTCTATAACATCCTGCTTATTTAGGTCAAAATCAAGCCTTATACCTATTTGACCAGCTTTTATATTCTCAACCTTTCCTATGGCAACGCCCTGGTTATTAGGTCTGTTCTTAGATATCATATCCGGTCCATTGTGCATAAAGTAATATCCACCGCAGAAGCCTCCTCTGTTGTAGATATTAGCAAGCTTAAATTTGAGCTCTTCAGCCTTTTTCTCGTTGTAACAACCTCTTACAACATCCTCCGAAATCTGTTTATATGCATCAACGGCAGAAGCAACGTAATATTCATTTTTCATACGCCCCTCTATCTTAAGAGAGTCTATGCCCGCCTCTATGAGCTTAGGGACATCTGACAAAGTACACATATCCTTCATAGAAAGAATATATTCTCCATCATAGGCTTTTCTACAAGGCTGTGCACATCTTCCTCGGTTACCGCTTCTCCCACCGGCTAAGGAGCTCATAAGACACCTTCCGCTATATGAATAGCACATAGCGCCGTGGACAAAGGATTCTATCTCAATATTATTATCCTTTTTAATTTCGGCAATCTCCTCAAGACTCATCTCTCTGGCGGTTACAATACGACTGGCACCCATATCACACATAGCCTTTGCAGCGTATTTGGATGTAATATTCATCTGAGTACTGCAGTGAATATGTATGTCCGGAAACATATCCTTAATCAGCTTAAAAACTCCTAAATCCTGTACTATAACAGCATCCAAGCCTGCCTCATAATAAGGCAAAATAAAGTCATAAAGCTCTTTAATTTCACTTTCTTTAAATAAGGTATTAACTGTAAGATATAATTTTACCCCATGAATATGGGCATATTGGATTGCTTTAACAGATGTATCTAGATCAAAATTTGTTGCATAAGCTCTGGCACCAAATTTATTGCCGCCAAAATAGCAGGCGTCAGCGCCTGCATTTATAGCGGCAATTAATATATCATATGAACCACATGGTGCTAAAATTTCAGGTTTCTTAAAATACGTCATTTCTACCCTTTTCAGCCTCAAGCTGAACTATCTTTCTCTGGAGCGCATTAATCTGCTCCTTATATTCCTCTATCATTCTCATAGCAGATTCCTGCTTAATCTGAGCCTCAATAACCTCATGACGAAGATCATAAAGCTGCTGCTCTTTATTAGTGTCCTCTGACACCATACTGTCTGCCTGATTCTTAGCCTTGAAATAATCATCAGCTATATTTAAGGCAAGCAAAACACCCTGGTACTCAGTATTCATTCTACGATACTGATCAGATGCCTTACACTCATTTATCTTATTATTAATATAGGTTGCAACGTTCTGAAGATATTCCTCTCCCTCATATCCACTTAATGTATAAACCTTTCCATTAATAACTACTGGTATATCAACTTTCTTAGCCATTTGTATCTCTCCTCACTATTCCAAAATGCTGATAGCAATAATCTGTTACCATTCTACCACGAGGTGTTCGATTAATAAAGCCATTTTTTATTAAGTAAGGCTCGTAAACATCCTCTAAGGTTCCTGAATCCTCACCTATGGCAGCAGCAAGGGTATCTAAGCCCACCGGACCACCATTAAACTTATTAATCATAGTCATAAGTACACTTCTGTCAACATTATCAAGGCCTTGGGAATCAACCTCCAGCCTATCTAAAGCAGTCTTAGCAACCTGATAATCGATATCCCCATCATACTCAACCTCGGCAAAATCTCTTACTCTCTTAAGTAACCGATTGGCAAGTCTAGGGGTTCCTCTTGACCTTTTAGCAATCTCCAAGGCACCTTCATCATCTATATTAACGCCTAAAACCTTTGCTGACCTGATTATAATCTGCATAAGCTCTGTCACATTATAGAATTCCAGCTTGTTAACTACGCCAAATCTGTCTCTAAGAGGGGCTGTAAGCATTCCTGCCCTAGTTGTAGCACCAACTAAGGTAAATCTAGGTAAATCAATTCTAATACTTCTAGCTCCTGCACCCTTTCCTACCACTATATCTATGGCAAAATCCTCCATAGCAGGATACAAAACCTCTTCAACCTGCTTGTTGAGACGATGAATCTCATCTATAAAAAGAACATCTCCCTCAGACAGGTTATTCAATATAGCTGCAAGTTCACCAGGCTTTTCTATGGCCGGACCTGAAGTAATCTTTAAATTAACTCCCATCTCTGTGGCAACAATACCTGCCAGGGTTGTCTTTCCAAGTCCCGGAGGACCATATAAAAGCACATGATCCAACGATTCATTTCTCTGCTTTGCTGCCTCTATAAAAACCTTAAGATTCTTCTTAGCCTTCTCCTGTCCAATATACTCGCTAATACTGGATGGTCTAAGACCCTGTTCAATTTTATCATCTTCGGTTATAATATCCGCGTTAATTATTCTTTCCAATTTTATCCCCTATAGCTTTTACATTATATTCTTTAAGGACGCTTTAATAAGCTCCTCAACAGTACTGTATGTATTGCCTACAGCAGTTTTCTTAACCACTCTTAATGCCTCTGATTCAGAATATCCCAAAGCGTTAAGTGCAAGCACGGCATCACTTATGATATCATCTCCTGTATTATCTGACAAGTCTCCTGAGCTTTCCTCATCAATGCCGAATACATCCTCAAGCTTAAACTTATCCTTAAGCTCAACTACAACACGTTGAGCAATCTTAGGTCCAACACCGTTTGCCTTGGCTATAGCCTTATGATCACCTGCAATTATAGCCATACGAATCTCATCCACCGTAAGAGCTGACATTATAGCTAAGCCCGCCTTAGGACCTATACCACTAACGCTAATAAGAAGCTTAAATACATTAATCTCATCCTTAGATAAAAATCCATATAAGCTAATATCGTCCTCACGAACATTCATATATGTATATACTGTTCTATCCTCATGAAGGGAAACCTTAGAGATAACATTAGCACTGGTCATAATTTTAAAACCTATACCACTATTATCTACAACGATATAATCAATATCAATATCCTCAATTTTGCCCTTAATATACGAAAACATATCTTATATAAACCTTTCTCCTAAAAAGAGTGTTGCTAAGATAAGCAACACTCTTTGTTTTTCTTATAAGAACTCGAAGTCCATCTCTTCCTCTTCTTCGCCATCACCAATCATCATACGCTCAGGCTTTCTAGCATCTTCAATCTCACCAACGAAGATCTCATCATCGTCATCATCATCAAAAGGTTTCTTAGCAGGTGCTTCCTCAGCAGCCTTCTTAAAGAATCTTGATGAAGCTGACTCCTCCTTAACAGGCTCTGCCTTAGGCGCCTCTTCCTTAACAGGTTCTACCTTAACAGGCTCAACCTTCTTCTCAGCCTTAGGTGCCTCTCCATTCTCATACTTCTTAGCCTCTGCCTTAGCCTTAGCAATAATATCTGCTGCTGCAGCTTCTGCATTCTTAATAATCTTATCAGCCTGAGCCTTTGCAGCTGAATTATCTGAACCTACGCTTGAAACATTCTCTGCCTCAGCCAGCTTATTCTCAAGCTCAAACATTCTAAGTCTATTATCCTGAAGTGACGCGCTAAGCTTCTCAAAATCTGCACTCATCTTCTCGTGTGCGGTATAAAGCTCATCATACGCCTTATATACAGATTCCTTAAAATCCTCAACATCTGAAGTCTTAAAACCAAACAAACCCTTCTTAAATGATTTTGCTTTAATATCTAATGGTTGTAACATCAAAATATCCTCCGTACCTTATTATCTAATTTAAAATTATACCATAACACACTAAAATTACAAGAAAAAAATGTTATGTAAATTGTTAACAATAGTTGAACAAACTATATTTTATGTATGTATACAGTTTCGACTTGTGGAATATATTTTCATCATGATATAATATAACAAGTTACTTATTACCGATTATAAACAAAGGAGGTACCATATGGAAAAGATAACAAGCAAAGCCAGAAATCATGATTTTCTTGTTCTTCATGATTATTTCAACCCTGAGGATATAGTTGCATTTGACATAGAAACCACAGGCTTTACCGCAGAAACAACCATACTGTACCTTATTGGATGTGCCCATTACGAGAATGGTGAATGGTATATAACCCAGTGGTTCAACAACGACGGAATATCTGAACGAGAGATTCTTATAGAATTTTTCACATTTATCAAAGATAAAAAATATCTGTTCAACTACAACGGTGACGGATTCGATATACCATATGTGACAAAGAAGCTAAAACGCTTTGAGCTTGATTTTTCCTTTGATAATATGGAAAGTATAGACCTATACAAATATATTAAGCCATTTAAGAAAGTACTTCATCTAGACAATCTAAAGCAAAAAACCTTAGAGAAATTTTTGAATATCAATCGTTTAGACAAATATACCGGTGGAGACTTAATTAAAACCTATGAAGATTATCTCAAAAATCACGATAATATAAGCAGACAGCTGGTTATCCAGCATAACTATGAGGATTTAGAGGGCTTGCTCTACTCCTCTTCACTGCTAGCCTACAACAAGCTTAAAGCAGGAAGCTTTGTGGTTCAAAAGATGTCACTAAGAGATAATCGATTACTGTTTTCTCTTACTTTAAAGTATCCATTACCAAGAAGAATCACCTTAGGTACAAACGATATTATTGTAACAGGTCACAAAAACGAAGCCACCATCAATGTACCTATAATCAGTGATGAATTCAAATTCTTCTTTGACAATTATAAGGAATACTACTATCTTCCAGCTGAGGATATGGCTGTCCACAAGAGCGTAGCATCATATGTGGATAAGAATTATAGAATGCAAGCCAAGAAAGAAACCTGTTATCTTAGAAGAAGGGGCCATTTTATCACCCAGATAGATTCAGGAATATTATCAGGGTACAAGCGTGATTATAAGGACAAAGAAACCTTTATCGAGCTTGTAGACTCATTTTTACAGGATTTAGATATGCTAACCGCATACTCAAGACATGTTATAGAGAAATGTATTTAAAACGGACTCAAATCAAATAATAACAAAAAATACGCCAAGCCTTAATTCACAAGGCTTGGCGTTCTTTCCAAATATGGAGCTGGCGGGAATCGAACCCGCGTCCGAAAGCTCTTCCATTACAGCTTCTCCCATCACAGTCTTATGTTTTAACATTCCCTCGACATGACGCCCATAGACAGGCTTCACATCTCGGTAGCTTCATGAATTTTCACTGACCGCAAAGCTTAAGCCAGTGAGTTTCCCGCTAGGTCGATGCCAGGGTTCTAAGCTGCGGGGAGCCTAGATCTGACAGCTGCCACTAGGCAGCGTACGCGTAATTTTCGTCTGCGTTTATATTTAATTCCCGTTTTTAGGTGGTTCAGGGCCACCGATGGCTACCATAATTTCTAAACCCCCGTCGAAACCAGTACAACCCCTGGTTTTATGACGAAAATCTATATCAATCCCTTTAGGGATTAACATCATATTACTCTGATAATTCCTCCTGAATAATCTCCTCCAAGGAACCATCCTTCAAATCATCTGTATCTATAACAATAGTATTATCTGAATCTGAGGATAACTCATCAATCAGTTCATCATAGTTTGAATCTGTGGAGCTGGCTGTATCTGTTGTCTCAAATAAGCTTCCATAATTCTCATACATGTATTCCGACATCCAGTAGTCGTAGAGACCTGCTGAAACTGTGGCATTCTCCATACGCTTTTCATAGGATACATTGTACATATGTCTTCCAAGAGGAAATCCAATCAACACTCCTACTAAAGCCGCACATATAAGAACTGTTACAACCTTCTTAACCTTAGCCTTTTTTATGTTTTTAGCTCTATTCTTCTTCTCTTCCTTGTACTTATCAACCTTTGCCTGACTCATAGTATTATCCCCTTATGATTAGTATATTATCCAAGATTTCTAACCTTAAAATCTCTCTCAGCTTCACGCTTAACATCCTTCTTGGCTATATCATCTCTCTTATCATAGAGTTTTTTACCTCTTGCTAAGCCCACTTCAACCTTAACTAAGCTGTCCTTAAAATAAACTCTTAAAGGTATCAGGGTATATCCCTTCATCTTCTGCTGACCTATAAGCTTTCGTATCTCACTCTTGTGAAGCAATAGCTTTCTAACTCTCAGCGGATCCTTGTTGAATATATTTCCCTTCTCATATGGGGATATATGCATCTGATACACGAAAACCTCTTCATCCTCAACTCGGATAAAGGATTCCTTTATGCTACACTTTCCCATACGAAGTGACTTAACCTCGGTACCTGCTAAGGCTATGCCGGCCTCATAGGTATCCTCTATAAAATAATCATGATATGCCTTTTTGTTGTTGGCTATTAATCTTGTACCCTTTTCCTTAGCCAATTGTATCAACCCTTTCTATATTATCACTAATTATTGAAAAATCAATTGTTTTCTTGATTTTATCACATCTTAAAACCTTAATCCTTACCTTGTCACCAAGCTGATACCTTTTCTTGGTATTCTCACCTATCATAGAGTAGGTCTCTTCACTAAAGTAATAACAGTCATCATACATATATGCCACTGAAACTGCACCCTCAACTGTATTTTCAAGCTCTACAAATATATAATTGGAGGTTACACCTGATACTACGCCATCGAATTCCTCCCCGATATGCTCAGACATATATTCAATCTCTTTAAGCTTGATTACCTCACGCTCTGCCTCCTCAGCTCTTCTTTCCTTAGATGAATTATCAGCAGCTACTGTAGGCAGGATTTTATTATAGTGCTTAATTCTCTTATCATTTAGCTCTCCATGAAGATATTCCTTTATTATACGATGAATCTGTAAATCCGGATATCTTCTTATAGGTGAAGTAAAATGACAGTAGTATTTGCAGGACAATCCAAAATGTCCTGTACACTCAGGTGAATATCTTGCCTGCTTCATAGAACGAAGCATCATTCTGCTAATAAGAGCCTCGTACGGTTCACCTTCAATCCTTTGAAGAATCTTCTGAAACTCCTTAGGATGCACATCCTCGGCAGATGCCTTGAGGAACAAGCCAAAGTTATTGATAAATCCATTCAATATAGAAATCTTGTCCTGATCAGGCTTCTCATGAACTCTATACTCAAAAGGAAGCTCCTGCCAGAAGAAATCCTCTGCCACAGTTTCATTGGCCATAAGCATAAAATCCTCAATAATCTTTGTAGCAGGATTTCTGTCATATGGCTTAATCTCAACAGGCTTATGATTCTCATCAACTATAATCTTAGTCTCAGCCACATCAAAATCTATAGAACCTCTCTTATGACGATTAGCTCTTATAATCTCCGAAAGCTCCTTCATAAGATCAAACATATATATGAGATAATCATATCTCTCAAGTGGCGCATCCTCTGTTCTATCAAGAATCTTAGCCACATCGGTATAGGTCATTCTCTCATTTACATTTATAACACCCTCACAGATATAGTGGTTTAACACCTTACCCTTCTTATCTATATCCATAACACAGCTAAGAGTAAGTCTGTCCACGCCTGCATTAAGGGAGCATATACCATTAGAAAGCTTATGAGGAAGCATAGGAATAACACTGTCAACCAAGTAACAGCTTGTACCACGCTTAAGGGCCTCCTTATCAAGTGGTGACTTCTCCTTAACATAATTAGAAACATCCGCTATATGAACACCAAGAGTGTATATTCCATCCTTGTAAGACAGGGTTATGGCATCATCCAAATCCTTAGCATCCTCTCCATCGATGGTAACTGTATGAAGCTCTCTAAAATCATTTCTGCCAACTATCTCAGCCTGGTCAATCTCATCAGGTATATCCTTTAGGGATTCCATAACCTTCTCAGGATACTCCATAGGAATATCATATGCTCTTACAACCGATAATATGTCTGTAGATGGGTCATTTACGTGACCTAGTATCTCCACAACCTTACCCTCAGGAGACTTTCTATCCTGACCGTAATTAATAATCTCACAGACAACCTTATGTCCGGTCATAGCACCCATAGAGTCACTCTTGCTTACAAATATATCATCAGAAACCTTCTGATTATCCGGCACCACAAAACCAAAGTGGTCCTGTCTCTCAAAGGTACCAACAATCTTAGTCATACCTCTCTCAAGAACCTTCACAATCTGAGCCTCACTTCTTCTACTGGAGGTGGCATCTTTTAATGGCTTAATAAGCACCTTATCTCCATGAAATGCATCAAAGCAGTACTTAGCAGGGATAAAATAGTCCTCCTTCTCTCCTTCAACCTTTACGAAGCCAAAGCCCTTTTTGTTTCCTATAAATGAACCTGTTAGCAGATTACTATCGGTCTTCTTATATTTCCCCTTAGGAGTAAGCACAATCTTACCCTCTGTAATAAGCTCTCCTAAGGCCTCCTCCACCTTCTTCTTATCTCCGTCAGAGACTTGAAGCAGAAATCTGATATCCTTAAGCTTCATAGGCTTATACATATCATCACATATAAAATCATAAAGTTTTGCTTTAATACTTTCTTTTCTACTACCCATAACAAGCACCTCCCTGTGCCTAGGACTATATATATAATCCTTCAAAATACATCATATATCAATAAACTCATAGTTTAATACCTTATAAGTATATTACCACATATCTTAGAATCTATAAAGTAAAAAAAGTGCCCTGAATCAGATTCAAGGCACTGTAAAAATCTTAAATAAACTTAGATGATATAAGCAATGCAACTACCATAAAAGCTATACCAAGAACTATGGTAATCTTTGTAAGAATGGCATCTTTGTACTTACCCTTGTTCTTGTTCCAGTAAGACTCTCCACTTCCACTAACTGCTGAAAGTCCACCACCTTTTCCTTCCTGCATCATAACTACAATTGATAAAAGAACTGATATTATTAATAAAGCTATAATTAACGCTGTCTTCAAAACCTTTTCCTCCTAAAATATAACCAGTGGATATAAACCACATAATCTTCCATTAAACACTTTGATTATATTATCACAAGAATTTAGGCTTTGCAATAGTTTTTTCTTAAAATACAGCAACCTTTCCCAGTTCTTCTTCAATTCTAAGAAGCTGATTATATTTTGAAGTTCTGTCAGACCTGCAGGGAGCACCAGTCTTTATCTGACCTGAATTTACAGCAACGGCAAGGTCGGCTATAAAAGAATCCTCAGTTTCTCCGGAACGATGAGATATAACAGTCTTATATCCTGCCTTTTTCGCCATCTCAATAGCCTCTAAGGCCTCTGTTAAAGTGCCTATCTGATTATATTTTATAAGGATAGCATTTGCTATACCGTCATTTATTCCCTGGCTTAGTCTGGCTGTATTAGTAACAAACAAATCATCTCCAACAAGCTGGATTTTATCTCCTAATCTAAATGTCAATACCTTCCAGCCATTCATATCATTCTCGTCCAAACCATCCTCTATAGAACAAATAGGATACTTAGAAGCTAAATCCTCATAGTACTGAACCATCTCTTCTGCATTACGTCTAATATCCTTTCCGGCCATCTTACTCTCTCCAGGGAAGTAATATTTACCTGTATCCTCATCATAAAGCTCGCTGGCAGCGGCATCTATAGCTATCTTTACATCATCATAAGGCTTGTAGCCTGCACCCTTTATAGCATCCACTATACAATCAAGCACATGAGCCGAGCTAGGTAAATCAGGAGCAAAGCCTCCTTCATCTCCCACACCTGTGGATAAGCCCTTCTCCTGAAGTTGCTTCTTTAGTGTGTGGTATATCTCTGAACACATTCTAAGACATTCCTTAAAGCTTTCTGCTCCCACAGGTACTATCATAAACTCCTGTAAGTCAACAGTATTATCAGCGTGACAGCCACCATTTAAAATATTCATCATAGGCATAGGAAGCTGCTTAGCATTGACACCTCCTATATATCTATAAAGTGGCAGCTTAAGAGAATTGGCAGCAGCTCTTGCTACAGCTAAGGATACACCAAGTATGGCGTTGGCTCCATATCTGGACTTATTCTCAGTTCCGTCCGCTTCACTTAAGAATTTATCAATAGTAGCCTGATTATATACATTTGTTCCTACCAGTCTCTCACTGATTCTGGTATTTACATTGGTAACAGCCTTTTCAACGCCCTTTCCTAAGTATCTTTTTTCTTCATCACGAAGCTCATGTGCCTCGTACTCACCTGTTGATGCACCGGAAGGAACTGAAGCACGCCCCCAGGCACCACTTTCAGTTATAACCTCTACCTCAACAGTCGGATTACCTCTTGAATCTAATATCTCCCTTGCGTTAATATGCTTTATCCTACTAACTGACATAATAACCTCCAAACATTATCATAATATCTAGGGTAATTATTTACAGATTGTTAGAATAATATACAAAAAAACTCCCGACAAATCCGTCGAGAGTTTTTGTTTTTACACCTCTGATGCACAATGTGGGCACTTTGTTGCATCCTTGTGTATCTCGCTCTTACAATAAGGACACTCCTTAGTGTTAGCTTCCTCCGCTGCTTCTTCCTTCTTCTTACCTATGTTAGCTAGGTTGTTCATACCCTTAACCATAAGGAATATGATAAATGCCATTATAAGAAAGTTTATAACTGCTGTTATAAATGCACCGTAATTAATATACTGATCTCCTAAGAGATGAATTCTTCCCTGAATCTCAGCTCCGCCAATACAATTGATGATTGGAGTGATAACGTTATCAGTAAATGATGTAACCAAATCCTTGAAGGCTGCACCTACGATAACACCTACTGCCATACTCATTACATTGCCCTGAAGAGCAAACTCCTTAAACTCCTGTAAAAACTTCTTCATTTTAATTAACTCCTTTCATATATTTATTAAACTTTTATCTCTTTATAATTACTGCCGACACAGCACCATATACTATGTCGGCAGTTTAGTGTCAAAATATTAGCCTATCTTACGATAAGTGACTTACCAGTCATCTCTGCTGGCTGTGGAAGTCCCATAACCTCAAGTAATGTTGGAGCAATATCTGCAAGGCATCCACCCTCACGAAGCTTAACTCCCTCATCATAGTTATAAAGTATAAATGGAACAGGATTTGTTGTATGAGCTGTGTGTGGTGCACCAGTCTCATGGTTAACCATCTGCTCAGCATTTCCGTGGTCTGCACAGATAAATAATACACCATCAGCCTGCTTAACAGCCTCTACTGCAGCGCCTACACACTGGTCAACTCTCTCAACTGCAGCAACTGCAGCAGGTATAACTCCTGTATGTCCTACCATATCAGGGTTTGCAAAGTTGATTATAATAACATCATACTTGTCTGAAGTAATTGCATCTACAAGGTTTACACCAACCTCAGGAGCACTCATCTCAGGCTGAAGGTCATAGGTAGCAACCTTAGGAGAGTTAACAAGTGTTCTGTCCTCATCCTTATTTGGCTCCTCTAAACCGCCATTGAAGAAGAATGTAACGTGAGCATACTTCTCAGTCTCAGCAAGTCTAAGCTGAGTCTTGCCACATGATGCAAGATACTCACCAAGTGTATTTGTAATCTCCTGCTTCTTAAATGCAATAATCTTGTTAGGTATACTCTCATCGTAATCCTTGAAGCATACGTAAGTAAGTGGAAGCTTTCCACCCTTTCTGTCAAATCCGTCAAATTCGTCTGCACAGAAAGCTCTGGTAATCTCTCTTGCTCTGTCAGGACGGAAGTTATAGAAGATAACTGAGTCGTTTGCCTTTACAGTTGCAACAGGAGCACCATTCTCCTTAATTACTGTAGGAAGCACGAACTCATCAGTCTTCTCATCTGCATATGAATCAGCAACGGCCTGTACAGGGTCTAAAGCCTCTACACCCTCTCCATAAACCATAGCTGCATATGCCTTCTCAACTCTATCCCAGTTGTTATCTCTATCCATAGCATAGTAACGTCCTGATATTGTAGCAACCTTACCTACACCTATCTCTGCCATCTTCTCAACAAGCTCTGCCACATAATCCTTACCTGATGCAGGAGGTGTATCTCTACCATCAAGGAATGGATGTACATAAACATTTGAGAAGCCCTGCTTCTTACAAAGCTCTAAGATACCATATACATGTGTATTGTGGCTATGAACACCACCATCTGAGAGAAGTCCCCAGAGGTGAAGGTCTGAATTATTCTTCTTACAATTCTCTATAGCCTCAAGAAGCGCCTCATTCTCAAAGAAATCCCCATCTTCAATAGCCTTAGTTATAGAAGTTAAATCCTGATATATAATTCTTCCGGCACCGATGTTCATATGACCAACCTCAGAGTTACCCATCTGACCATCTGGAAGTCCTACTGCAAGTCCTGAAGCATTTCCCTCAACAAACGGACACTCTGCCATAAGCTTGTCCATAACAGGTGTATTTGCCATAGCTATAGCATTTCCATCCTTCTCCTTACTGATACCATAACCATCAAGTACCATTAAAACAACTGGTTTCTTACTCATCTTATTTATCTCCTTTAAATTAAAATCTTTAAATTCCAACAACTATAATATCATATATTATTCTAATTTCAAGAATATGGTTTAATTATTTTTATCATCTTCCCAGACTTGATTATCAGACTCTTCATTAGCCATATCCGCCAGATACCTTTTGTACCTTACCCTGTTTCTAATAGTCATTATCAGGATATATGCTACAATCACAATCTCTAAAGCATATAAAATGTGTGTGTATAAAAATGTATTTCTAGGCTCTATAGTGTATTCTTTACTATGATCCTGATGCTTCTCAAAGTCATAGGTAGATGCTGACTGAATCTGATTCTTTATCTCAGGATACTGCTCAAGCTCATATATATAATCCACCCAGCCTATATCATAAGCTGTTATCTTAGTAATCTCTGAAAAAACATAGTTTTCATCTATGTATACATCCGCGGAGTTTCCAAGCATTATATCCTTAGGATACTCCTTTGCCACATAATCTACGAACTCTCTAGAAGTACCAACAGCAGGTCTGGCATAATACAAATCTCTTGCTCCAAAGAGATGCAATATCTCGTGAGCAAAGGTATTAGGATATATTTTAACACCTGTATTCCAAGAGGTTCCAAAAAATGCTACCTCCTCAAAATCATCATTTATATTATAGTAATACTGCTGGGCGATGCAGCTATCCACAGCACCATCTACAAATACAAGATAGGCCACACTATTACAATCATATTTCTTCAAAAGCTCTTCCGTGTCAACGTTTTCCTTTATAAACTGCCTAACATCATCCTTCATCTCATCGCTGTCATCAGAGCCAAACTCATATGATGCTTCCTTATCATAATCGAAGCGATACATAAGATCAGGATGCTCTTCTATATCATAGATAAGCTCAACCTTTTTGCCATATATAGCACCCTGGTCAACAAGATAATCACAGGCCAGTCTAAGATTCTTCTTTATTCTCTTTTCATCGTACTTATTCCAGTCTGCATTCCTATCATCCACATAAACACTAACAAGTATTGACTTCTCATCCAAATATTTGGCACTACCTGCAGGATGCTCATCCCACTGACTATAAGGAGCTCCATCATCTCTTTGGGTAAGCTGCGATTCATCTCCTTTGCCACATCCGGTAAGAAGGCAGAGCATAAGTGCAAAAACTGCCACTATGTATTTTCTCATCTAGTAATACTCTCCTAAGCTAATTCCGTTAATTCCTAATGGAATCTGGTGGTCAAGACCTATAAAATGCTGTCCGTCATTCCATAAAACCTCTTTGACGAAGTTATACTTTTCATCATCCCAGGTAGTAAAATCATCAAGCACCATACCACCTGTATCTCCCGAGTTTGCATTAAAGCACCAGAAGGTGTGGTGTAGCTTATATTCACCTATAAGCTGTCTCATATAGGTCATCCATTCCAGATTTGGCTCCTTCATAAAGCCACCCCACTCACCTATTAAAAGTGGTGCAATCTTCTCCTCATGAATATATAGCCAGTTATCATACCAGCAATCCTCCATAAGACTATCATATGAATAATCACCCTCAAACCAAGGCTGTGCGTATACTGTAGGACCATAGTCGTGAGGTGAATATACAAGCTTATTCTGATACTCTCCCAAATCAACAGGATAATCAGCTACTCCTCTAAGATTTCCACCCCACCAATTGTAATAATAATCATCCTCATTCTGAGATGCATAATCTCCATTTGACTTTATATCCTTAGGGTATATCTCAATACCCTCTACCATAACCAGAGCGTTAGGATTCTTTGAAAGTACTGCAGAAGCAGCCTGCTCAGCCATATACTTCCAGTTATTTGCCCTCTTGGAATCATTCCATATAGCAGCTGCATCACCCTCATAATGCTTACCGTGTGGCTCATTTTTAAGGTCATATGCAATGATTGTATCATCATTTTTGTATCTGTCAGCCACCCAAGACAGGGCGAACAGATAATCCTCTGCTGTAATTCTCTCTGTGTACCAGAGATTAACCACATGTCCGCTGGCATTTGTCTCTGCGCTATGTATATCAATAATTACCTTAAGACCATTAGCTCTAGCCTGACCTAAGAAATACTCAAATATCTGTAAGCTGTCCATACCAACTAAGTAATCGTTTGTAGCCTGATTAAAATTGGCTTGAGGATACTCCCCTCTTGACCATTGAAGCAAAAGCTCCGCTGAAAATGGAACTCTGATAACATTGAAGCCATGATTTGCAATCTCCTGAATAGAAGTATTCATATCTCCTGCCCAAAGACCATCGAAGGTATTTGTTCCTGTATTATAACCAAACCAGTTAATTCCCGTAAGCCAGACCTCATTGCCATCCTTATCGACAATCTTGTTGCCCTCTACATATAACCAGTCATCTGTAGTTGGTTCAGGGACATCCATAGCACCATAGTCCACATCTCTTTCAACTGTTACATAATTTGATGTGTCAATAACCACTTCATAATCCGAATCTCCGCTATCTTCACCATCCGGTATTTCAACATTGTCAGATGACTGTGAATTGTCTGAATGATTCTGATTAGTTGTCTCTGTAGCAGAACTTTCATTACTTTCAGCTTTTGAATCTGAATTCATCCTTTTCTTCTGAATGCTCATACCAAGCAATATTCCAAGCAAAAATGTTACAACTATTATCTGTATTAAAATTATAATCTTTAAACCTTTATTCACTAGAAATTACCACCGTTCCAGCCCCAATTTGAGGTTGCTTCGTATTTTACATATATATGGTCTGCCTTAATCCCAAGCACCTTGCCAAATATCTCGCATATCTTTCCTGTAAGAGCATCAAATGCAGCCTTATTCTCGCCGCCAAACACACTTACCTCAACAAAGGCTATATCCTCACTATTATTTCCTCTAAAATACAGTGAATACTCATCCTGAAAGCCTACCATAAGCCATGACTCACTCTTTCCCGGAATTGCTGTTATAGCCTGTCCCAGCAAAGTCTTAAGCTCTATCTCCTGCTCCTTAGTAATCTTCTTTGAAATCTTTGAATTAATAAATGGCATAATATAACCTCCTTATAATCTATATATTATTACTCCTCGTCGTAGTCATCCTCTTCAAGAATATCAACTACTGCATTTTCAGCAAATTTAACCTTCATCCCCTTATCCCAGCTACTTAAAGGCAATACAAGCACTGTTTCATGCTCCTTACTTGTAACTACAGGGAATACATCTGCAGACAGATAGCCTGTAGGCAGGAATTTTCTATATACTATCATACCCGCCATATGAACATCGATATTGTGTCCCTCAAGCATATAGTTGAATCTAAAATTAGGTCTGTCGGGATCCTCCATGAATTTTCTCACAGCAGGTCTTAATTCCTCAGGAATAACCTCCTCCGGAGCTCCTCTATAGCCAATAATATCCTTTGCCACCTGAATCAGCTTCTCAGGATTCTGATTTGCCCACTCATGATTTGAATACATAATAATGGCAGGACCATCCATAAAATCCGAATTATCCTTAAGCATTGGATTTGCCATCACTATGTGAGCATAATTCACATCACCATTTTTATATACATCCTTATACTCCTCATAGGTTTTATAGAGCTTGTCATCTCTTTTAATCCACATAACATGCTCTAAAGCCTCCTTATAAGGCTTTCTCTTGTACTTTTTTCTCATCTTCATAAGTGATTTTTCATAGTTAAATTCTTTCATAAGTATGTTCGACCTTTCTTATTATTGATACTGATTATATGAATTCTGTCCGAAATTATTGTCGTAATAATCATTTCTGTAGCTATTTGGATCAATCTGATTTTCATATCCGTTATTTACATTCTGGTTAAGAAGATTTAATCGGGAGGCGTTCGACATATATTCCGGCTGAATAAATACGTTTTGAACATATCCCTGATAATTCACAAGACCTTTGCTAAACTGCTCTCTCATAAAGCTTAAATAAGCTAAACCTTCCTTGTTGTATCCAAAACGGGCATTTGGGCATACCTTAGCAATCTTGGACGCAAGCTCATCAATATTAGCCTTCTTAACCCCGTATACATTTATTCCTATATCGCCGTGGGCAGTACAAACCATAAGTACCTTTCCTGTTGGAATGAGATTTGTAGACTGCTTTTGTATATAAACAAGAAAAACATTCTCTAAGTATGATATCTCTGTTGCAGATTTAGCATTAGCTATACACCTGTCAGAAAGCTTAATAAATCTATCCTTGTACAAAATATTAGAAGCCATATTGTTTACCTGATGAAGAATATATGGATTTCTCTTAATCAGACCTGACTTCATAGGATTAGACGCATTTCTAATACCGAATATAAGCATAGGAATACTTATAGCAATAAATATCAATATAGGAATAATGTATGTACCCAAAGAGCCATCTATGGCAAATGCTATTAAGGAAACAAGGCAAAATGCCAGCATTATTCCTCCTATAACAGCTACTGTTATTCCTCCACGTTTAATTCTTTTTAATAATAATTCACTTTCCATATTTGTCCTCCCCGTAAATGAATATTATATATTCTCATTAAAACCAATCCTTTAAATTATATCATACCTAAGCATATATTTACATAAATAAATTTTAAAAACTTTCTATAATTCGTCATAGTTTTACATACAAGCAATATTCCACATAGTTTATTGTTTTAAAAAAAAGATGACCCGGAGATTTTCTCCGAGTCACCATTTATTTCACATAAAAATCGGCAATAAATTAGTAGTTTACAATCTTACCAAAATCAGCCTTAAGTGATGCACCACCTACAAGACCACCGTCGATGTTTGGCTGAGCAAATAACTCTGTAGCATTTGCTGCGCTAACAGAACCGCCGTACTGAATACGAACAGCATCTGCAGTTGCCTGATCATACATCTCGGCGATACACTCTCTGATGCCCTTACATACTTCCTCAGCCTGCTCAGTTGTAGCAGTCTTACCAGTACCGATAGCCCAGATTGGCTCGTAAGCGATAACGATATCCTTAACCTGATCAGCTGTTACTCCAACAAGGTCAGACTTAATCTGGAATCTAATCCAATCCATAGTTACTCCCATCTCTCTTTGCTCAAGTGACTCACCACAGCAAAGGATTGGAGTAAGACCAGCCTCGATAGCCTTCTTAACCTTCTTGTTAAGTAAAGCATCATCCTCCTTGAAGTAATCTCTTCTCTCTGAGTGTCCGATAATTACATACTTAACACCAGCATCAACAAGCATAGCTGCTGAAATCTCACCAGTATATGCTCCGCTCTCCTCAAAGTACATATTCTCCGCACCAACCTGTACATTTGAACCCTTAACAGCCTCAACTACAGGAACAATATCAATTGCAGGAACACAGTAAACAACGTCTACTGCATCATTCTTTACAAGTGGAGCAAGCTCCTCAACAAGCTTAACAGCCTGTGATGGAGTCATGTTCATCTTCCAGTTACCTGCGATAATCTTCTTTCTTGCCATAATCCTAATCTCCTAATCTTCTTACTTATCGTTAGCAGCTGCTACACCTGGAAGCTCCTTACCCTCAAGGAACTCAAGAGATGCACCACCACCAGTTGAAATGTGGCTCATCTTATCGCCATATCCAAGCTGGTTAACAGCTGCTGCTGAATCACCACCACCGATGATTGTTGTAGCGTCAGTCTCAGCAAGCGCTGCTGCAACTGCCTTAGTACCTACAGCAAGTGTTGGGTTCTCGAATACACCCATAGGTCCATTCCAAACAACTGTCTTAGCTGTCTTAACTGCCTCTGAGAATAATGCAACAGTCTTAGGTCCGATATCACAGCCCTCCTTGCTAGCATCCATCTTGTCAGCGTCACAAACAACTGTGTCAACTGGAGCATCGATTGGATTAGGGAAATCATCAATCATAACTGAATCAACTGGAAGCATAAGGTTCTTGCCAAGCTTCTCAGCCTTCTCCATCATTTCCTTACAGTAATCAATCTTAGTGTCATCTACAAGTGACTTACCAATCTCATATCCCTTAGCTTTAAGGAAAGTATAAGCCATACCACCACCGATGATAAGTGTATCACACTTCTCGATTAAGTTAGAGATAACATTAAGCTTATCTGCAACCTTAGCACCACCAAGGATAGCTACGAAAGGTCTTACAGGGTTCTCTACTGCATTACCAAGGAAGTCAATCTCCTTCTGCATTAAGTAACCAACAACTGCAGTATCAACAAGCTGTGCTACACCAACATTTGAGCAGTGTGCTCTATGTGCAGTACCGAAAGCATCATTTACAAATACGTCACAGATTGAAGCTAAATCCTGTGAGAAAGCCTCACCGCACTTAGTCTCCTCTGCTCTGAAACGAGTGTTCTCAAGAAGAATAACATCTCCATCATTCATAGCCTCAACAGCAGCCTTAGCGTTAGGACCTACAACCTCAAGATCAGCTGCAAACTTAACCTCCTGGCCGAGAAGCTCTGAAAGACGAGCTGCTACTGGAGCTAAAGTCTTAGTAACCTTATCCTCCTCAGTCTTAACCTTTCCAAGGTGTGAACAAAGAATAACCTTACCACCATCTGCGATAAGCTTCTTAATAGTAGGAAGAGCTGCTACAAGACGGTTCTCATCTGTAATCTTGCCCTCCTTTAATGGTACATTGAAATCACATCTGCAAAGTACACGAAGTCCCTTTACATTGATATCATCTACTGACTTTTTGTTTAATGACATTTTGTTGCCCTCCTATGATTTGTTTTGTAAAAAAGGGTCCGGTCCAAATGACCGGACCCCATTAGGTCTGAAATAAAACTTAAAATTAAGCTAACTCAGCGAAGTACTTAATAGTTCTAACCATCTGGCTAGTGTATGAGTTCTCGTTGTCATACCATGAAACAACCTGTACCTCATAAAGGTCATCAGCGATTGGAGCTACCATAGTCTGAGTAGCATCGAATAATGAACCAAATCTCATACCAACAACATCTGATGATACAAGCTCTTCCTCAGTGTAACCGAATGACTCTGAAGCAGCAGCCTTCATAGCAGCATTGATGCCGTCCTTAGTTACGTTAGCACCCTTAACAACTGCTGTTAGGATTGTAGTTGAACCAGTTGGAACTGGAACTCTCTGTGCAGAACCGATAAGCTTTCCGTTTAACTCTGGGATAACAAGACCGATAGCCTTAGCAGCACCAGTTGAGTTAGGAACGATATTAACTGCAGCAGCTCTTGCTCTTCTAAGGTCACCCTTTCTGTGTGGACCATCAAGAACCATCTGATCACCAGTGTAAGCATGGATAGTTGCCATGATACCTGACTGAATTGGAGCATAGTCGTTAAGAGCCTTAGCCATAGGAGCTAAACAGTTAGTTGTACATGAAGCAGCTGAGATGATCTTGTCATCTGCTGTTAAAGTCTTCTCGTTAACGCTGTATACGATAGTTGGAAGGTCATTTCCAGCTGGAGCTGAGATAACTACCTTCTTAGCACCTGCATCGATGTGAGCCTGTGACTTAGCCTTTGATACATAGAAACCAGTACACTCAAGTACTACGTCTACGTCAAGCTCGCCCCATGGAAGCTCAGCTGCATTAGCCATTGCATAAATCTTTAAAGTCTTACCACATACTGTGATTGTACCAGCCTCGTCATCTGCTGTAACCTGATCAGCATACTGATACTTGCCCTGTGATGAATCATACTTTAATAAGTGAGCAAGCATTGAAGGCTTAGTTAAGTCGTTGATTGCAACAACCTCATAACCCTCTGCATCAAACATCTGTCTGAATGCAAGACGACCGATACGTCCAAAACCATTAATCGCTACTTTTACTGCCATTTTTTATTCCTCCTAAGTCTTGAATAAATTTAATTTATAAATACTGCTTGGCACGCAGTAATTAAGCTGTGATGAATTTCACAAGGACATTCTACCCTTTTCAAGAATAAAATTCAAGTGCATTTTAGTAAATTTTGGGCTAATTTTTATTTAAGCCCATTTTAAGCCTTGTCTATATTGAATTTTGACCAGAAAAATAATAAAATATAACCACTTTATTATAACGGAGGAAAAATATATGATATTTCCGGATTATCATCTCCATTCTTCATTTTCAGAAGATTCAGATGCTAACATTAAAGATATAATTCAATCCGCAAAGCATAAAGGTATGACTTCTATATGTATAACCGATCATTATGATATGGATTTTCCTGTTATCAAGGAAGCTCCCGAAATGAAATTTGATTTAGATATTCCTGGCTATGTTAAAGAATTAAATGAATTAAAACAGTCTCTAGCTCCGGATTTTGACTTGAGAATAGGAATAGAGCTTGGAACTATGCCAAACACATTAGAAAAGCTAACCGGCTTTGTAAATGGTAATCCCTATTTTGATTTTATTATCGCAAGTACTCATATAGTAGATAATATGGACCCCTACTATCCTTCCTACTTTGAAGGACGTAGCATAACGGATGGACATAGACGATATTTTGAGGATGAATTATATACTGTATCAAACTATGATTCATACGATGTATATGGTCACCTTGATTATATTCTAAGATATGGTCGTGATTTTGAGAATCCTTTTAATCCTATGGATTTTATGAATATCTTTGAAGAAATATTTAAGCAAATTATAGCTAAAGGCAAGGGTATCGAATTAAACACAGGCGGATTATACAAGGATTTAAACCAAACTCACCCATGCAAGGATTTCCTTAAACTATACAAGGAACTGGGTGGTGAAATAATCACTGTAGGAAGTGATGCACACTCACCTGACAAAATTGGATACGGTTTTGATTTAGCCAGAGATTTACTACTTGAATGTGGCTTTAAATATTACTGCACCTTTAAAGACAGAAAAGCTACTTTCAATAATATCAACAACTAACAACATTCCACATATAACAATAGCTATGCCTATTTCTATAATAGACATAGCTATTGTTTTGCTAATATCATATAAATCCAATAGTTTTATTTGATACTCCTAAATCTGGTATGATATCAAGGATTTCATCAACAGATGGTACATCATCTTCAAATATACTTGTAATATCCTCTTTGTCAATTTGCGTCTTTTGGGACAAAATCATAGATTTCTTATCAATAATTATTGAAAACAGTTTATCTATGAATCTTCCATTACCAAGATTTTTTCTATTAAACAAATTCTTTATTAGTATTTTTACCTTATTTGATGCTTCGTCAGAGCATATGTACCCATTATCTATAACAGTTGCGTTAAATATATCCATTAATTCCTCAACCGAATAATCGTCAAAAATTATCTCTCTGCTTATTCTTGATTTTATTCCAGGATTACTATCTATAAATTGATGCATTTCATCTATATAACCTGCAAATATAAATATGGTATCTTCTTTTCTCTCTTCCATAGCTATCAGCAATTCCTCAATAACCTCCTGACCATAATATGACCCCTTATTTGTCAAGGAATATGCTTCATCTATAAACAAAACACCACCCTTCGCTTTAGTAATTTTTTCATTCAATAACTCTTTGTAATTTTTTAACCCTGTAGATACCAGGTCTCCAGGATTAATTACAACCATTTTATTGGTAAGAAGAACATCTAAATTATATAATTCTTGAGCTAAGCATTTTGCAACAGTTGTTTTACCGGTACCAGGATTACCCAAAAACACCATATGCATAGAGGATTTTGGTAGATTTATACCATTAGCCCTTGCCTTTTTCTCATAGATAGCTCTGTTTTTCAACTCTTCCAATCGTTGCTTCACCCTTGTCAACCCAATAAGAGAACTTATACAAGTATTAAACTCCTTCGGCATAAGTGCTTTAATATGTTTTGGTTCTATCATGTATATCTCCATAGATCTAAATTCATCTATGTCATTTACTGTTTTGTAACACTCTGAAACAATTTCCTGAGCTAATCGTTTTATTCCTCTAACACTACCAAAATTATCATCATACATATTTGCTTTAACAAGTTTTCTTAATTCATCCTTAGTAATCTCATCTTTAATTTTGAAACCTCTTTTCTCCAATTCTATATCTAACAGCTTAGTCAAATCTTCAGAACTGTAATTATCAAATTTTAAGGTGTACGCTATACGATTCTTTAAGCCCTCGTTAATGGCAAACAATTCATCCATCTTTTCCTCATAACCAGCCAGAATCACAACCAGTTTATCTTTATTGTCCCACATCTCCTTTATTAATATGTTAATTATTTCCTTAGATTTATCTCCATAAGCAGACATAGACATCTCAGCTATTGAATAAGCTTCATCTATAAATAAAACTCCACCATATGCTTCACGTATTTTGCTTTTTATAAATTCAGTATGTCCTGTAGACCACTTACTTTCCAAATCGTTTCCAGATATTTCTACCATTTTTTTCTTTTTTGTAATTCCTGCAGCATATAGTATTTTTGCAGTAAGTCTTGCAATTTTTGTTTTTCCCGTTCCAGGACCACCTATAAATAACATGTGATTAAAGTTTGCAGATTCCACATTTTTATTATTTGTTTTATATAAGCTTTGATTGCATATCCTTACAAGCTGTTCTCTCACACTACTTTGGCCATAAACCGTTTTGTCAAATTCTTCAAATATTTCATCTACTGTAGGACTATAAATTTGAGGAATGCAACCACTAGTAACATATTTTGAACTACAATAATCATCCTTTCTTGTGTATTCCTCGAAAATTATCTTTGTGAGATAATTTATATAATTATTACCAACCACATCACCACTTTCATAATCAGCTTCAATATATTCCTTTAATGAGCAATAAAAGTCCTTCTTTACTTTAAGCTCATATTTAGAAAGATTTTTAACAATGGCATCAGCTAATTCTACGCTACTTATATTATGTATATTTATATGCTTAGCAAAGTAAACTGAACTAATAACCCTTTCATCTAAATAATAGTCCTTATAAACATAATCCTTCATAGATATTATAAAAATACTATCTTGACATTAATCTATAAGCTTTTTAATATCCTTCCATTTTTTCAAAAATTCCTTTTCCGCTTCTTTTTGTTCCTCTTCTACAGTACCAGTGCCGGCCTGACTATCAACATATGGTTTTTCAGGACAGTCCTTGATATAAATTATTTTATGTTTTTTTGATATTCTATCAGTTTCAAAATCAACAAAAGAATACGAACTAACCTTATTTATGCCAAAAATCCTCGAAAATCTATTTACGAATTCATCACATCTATATAATTCATTACCATACAAAATAATATTACTGCTTCCCGGCTTAGAAAGAAAATCCATAATTTTATTCTCATAACTGATAATATCCTTTATTACACGCATACCAACATCATCAACAAATTCATCAAGCAACCTTTCAGCTAAGCTCAAACTATAGTCCAAGTCATTTTGAATAGGATTTAAACCATTACATTTATACATATATATTTCATTATAAATATCATTCAATTCATCATTTACTATATAATCATCATTATTTATACATTCAACCTTAGAGCATAACTCAATATCTTTTGAATTATTATTACCGACATCATCTAACAAATACTTATTATTTATATAATATTTATCTTCATAAGTAATTACCTTAGTTAAGACTTCTTCATATTTTGAAATATCGTGTTCTTCTAACTCTACGTACTTAATTAAATCAGTTAATCTTATGACACACAAAGCATCACCTACTTCGCATTTTACTTTTTTAAGATTTAATGCTATTTTATCACCAATTTCTCGCTCAAAAGCAGTTCCTATAAATCTGATACAAATCTCAAACTCACATTGAAGAACTCTATTATCATTACCATGGTACCTATAATAATAAACATATACTTCCCCATCCTCTTTACTTATTTGAGAATGATACGTACTACACAAGCCATATATTGAACCCTTTAATTCATTTAAATTTTCATGAATTGGAATTATGCTTTCGTTGATTCTACCATTCATCCTATAGCTTACCACATCAGGAATGGCCAAATCACCAGAAGGATAAACCATTACTATCTGAGGATGAATCAAATTAAATAAAACTATTTTTCTTTTATCATCCTCAACGATTCCATTTTCAATGACTTTCTGTGCATATTCTATTCCAAATATAAGAGGCACCTCAACTATAACCTTATATTCACTGCATGACGTCTCATCTGAACATATCAATAGTTTGCCTTCAGGATATTCGCATCTCAAAATATCTTTACTTACCATTTTGGGTTCGCCATAAATAGTACAATAATCTACTTCTATAGATGTCCAGGCATCTTCGTGATAACAATCCTCTTCATAGTAACGAACAAGTTTTTTTCCTTTACCTTCTTTTTTCTCATCAATAAATTCAAATCCCATAATGGCACCTCCATATTAATAAAAATATATTTAGATGTTCACAAAAAAAAGAACATACATATTGCTATGTATGTCCTCGCTCAATCATCAGGGATTTCATGTAATCAATGTAATCCGATTTAAATTCTTTGTCAATAGTTATAAACTAATGGTTTAAAAAGAATATAATTTTAATATTCCTCTTCCTCTTCGTGCTCGCTGATATCAGACTTTGGCTTCTCCAATCCCTCTATCTTAATTCCATTCTTCTCAGCATAATCCCAGAGAGCTGCATGAATAGCCTCCTCTGCAAGAAGTGAACAGTGAACCTTTACAGGTGGAAGTCCATCAAGAGCGTCCATAACTGCTTTATTTGTAACCTCAAGAGCCTCGTATATAGTCTTACCCTTTACAAGCTCTGTAGCCATACTGCTTGTTGCAACAGCTGCTCCACAGCCAAAGGTCTTAAACTTAACATCTCGTATCACCTGATTCTCATCAATATCAAAGTATATTCTCATAATGTCGCCACACTTAGCGTTACCTACAGTACCTACACCGCTGGCATTCTCAATCTCTCCCACATTTCTAGGATTTTGAAAATGATCCATTACTTTCTCGCTATACATATCTATCTTCCTCCTCTATCTACCAATCAGTATATTATCTATTATTAGTTCTCATATAATCCTCATAAAGTGGGGACATATTTCTAAGCTTTTGAACTATTTCTTTGAGATTCTCAATAACATAATCTATCTCTTCCTTAGTATTCTCATCGCCAAGGGTAAGTCTAAGAGAACCATGTGCAATCTCATGAGGCAGTCCTATACCTAACAGAACATGGGATGGGTCCAATGAGCCTGATGTACATGCTGAGCCACTTGAGCCACATATTCCAGCCATATCAAGCATTATAAGCAGGGATTCTCCCTCTATAAACTGAAAGCTGAAATTTGCATTGTTAGGTAATCTATTAAATCTGTCACCATTAAGTCTGGTATATGGTATCTCTGCCAAAACTCTTTCAACAAGATAGTCTCTAAGCTCAATCTCCTTAGCTGTTCTCTCATTCATAGTGTCTACAGCTATTTCAACAGCCTTACCTAAGCCAACTATACCCGGAACATTCTCCGTACCTGCTCTTCTGGCACGCTCCTGTCCGCCTCCATGTATAAGATTTCTTATCTTTATACCCTTACGAATGTATAGGAAGCCTATACCCTTAGGTCCATTTAGCTTGTGGCCGCTGGCACTGAGCATATCAATATTAAGCTCATTCACATCTATAGGGAGCTGTCCATATGCCTGAACTGCATCAGTATGGAACAATATTCCATTCTCCTTAGCCAGTGCACCAATCTCCTTTATAGGCTGTATAGTTCCAATCTCATTATTAGCAAACATAACTGAGATAAGAATTGTATCTGGTCTAATGGCCGCTTTAAGCTCATCCATCTTAATAATACCATTCTCATCAACACCTACATAGGTTACTTCAAAGCCTTCCTTCTCCAAAAACTCACAGGTATGAAGAATTGCATGATGCTCGATAGCGCTGGTAATAATATGTCTACCCTTATCCTTGTATACTCTTGCGGTCTCCTTCAAAGCCCAGTTATCAGACTCAGAACCACCTGCAGTAAAATATATATCCTTTGAATCTGCATTTAAGGACTTTGCTATAGTGTCTCTGGCTGTTGCTATTGCATCCTTACTCTTGTTTGAAAAACCATATACACTTGATGGGTTTCCAAAGCTTTCTGTAAAATAAGGCAACATAGCTTCCACAACCTCCGGTCTGGTTGCTGTTGTTGCTGCATGATCCAAATATATCAATCTATCCATAACAATCACTCCTTGTGTTATATTATAATTCTTTGGCTTATGTAACCTTATCACTATGATTTTTCAATGTCAACTAAACTATTCCCATTTTTTGCTTAATGAGAAATGTTATCAGTAATAGTACATTAATCAGCCTAATATACATATTATAAGCAAACAAGGAAACATAGAAATTGTCCAAAAATATTATTATAAAAGGTACTTTAATTCTAACCATAGCAGGTCTTCTCACAAAGCTTTTAGGGTTCTATAATAGAATATTCCTAACACGGATAATTGGTGTTAAGGAATTAGGTGTATATCAACTGATTTTCCCTATATTTATGCTTGCCATAAGCTTATCCTGTCAGGGTGTAGCCACAGCTCTCACAAAACATATATCCTATTATCTAAGTAAGAGGGATTACACCGGAGCTAAAAGTGTATTTAGATTAGGCCTTGCAATATCAGTGGTCCTTAGCTCCTTCTCTGCTATTATAATTTATATATTTTCAAATTATATAAGTATGGCTTTACTTAAAAACTCTGATTGTGAAGCTCTTTTAAGAATAATTACTGTTTCTCTTCCCTTTATCGCCGTAAAATCTTGTGTAAATGCCTACTTCCTGGGGGACAGTAATCCAAAGCTTCAGGGTATTCTCCATATGTTTGAACAGATTGTACGAATAACATCAGCTTACATACTGACCTACTGCGTTACCATAACTAATTTAGATGCGTCAATGGCAACTATGGCAATGGTTATAAGCGAAATCTTATCAAGCCTGCTTGCTGTTTTCTTATACAAGAATAAAGCCTGCATTGATACTTCCATCAAAACATCCGGTAAAACCATCCCTAAACAGATAATAACCAAAAGCTACCTGCAGGATATGCTTCCCATAACAGCAAACAATCTTATATTCACTATTTTCGCTTCTCTTGAAGCAATGGTGCTTCCTGCCATGCTTTACAAATATTACACCTCATCAGACATGGCGATGGGAATATATGGCATTATAACTGGAATTGTAATCCCTTTTTTACTATTTCCCGCAACCATAACCACATCCCTGTCCACCATGCTGCTTCCAGCTATATCTAACGCCAAAGCCACAAATGACTGTGAAAAAATCAACAAAGCCATAAAGTATTGTGTAGTTTTTTGCTCAATTCTAGGTATAATCTCATTTTTTGGATATTACACATTAGGGGAATGGGCATGCTTAGTGGCATTTAAAAGTGAAGAAGCAGGAATTATCCTGCGAAAAATGTGTTTTATGTGTCCACTTATTTATCTAAGCAGCCTTTTCTCAACTATACTAAACGGCTTAGATAAGGCATTTAAAAATATGCTAATTAATATCATAGGATTAATCATAAGAATATCTATTACCATATATCTGGTTCCCATACATGGACTATCAGCGTATATATTAGGTATTGCTTTAAGTTATTTTATAATAGTTATACTTATGGGATTATCTATAAGGCAATGCAGTAAAATCCGCATTGAATCGTAATTCCAAAAAAAGAGTCTCGTATTAAAACGAGACTCTTTTTATTATAATTCATATGGTGTAACCTGATATACGTAATAATTCAACCAATTACTGTACAATGTATTTGCATGACATCTCCAGCTCTTTATAGGCTTATTTTCAGGGTTGTTATCAGGATAATAGTTTACAGGTATATCCGGGTTAATTCCCTTACCTACATCTCTTTTATACTCCTGGTCAAGAGTTACAGTATCGTACTCAGGATGTCCGGTTACAAAGATATTCTTACCCTCATCACCTATAATCAGATATGGTCCTGTAATCTTTGACTCAGATACTATTTCCAATCGAGGATTCTCAATTATTGCATCCTTGTCAACCCCTGTGTATCTTGACTGTGGTACATAAAATGTATCATCAAAGCCACGTACCAGTGGTGTCTTCTTATGTAAAGGATAATGCTCGTAAACACCTGAGAATTTAAATCCTAGCGGAAGCTTCTTAACACCATAGCGATAATATAATCCCGCCTGAGCACCCCAGCATATGTGAAGAGTTGAGGTAACATTCTCCTCAGACCAATCCATTATCTGTGTCAATTCATTCCAGTATTCTACGTCCTCAAATTCCATAGTCTCAACAGGAGCTCCAGTAATAATAAGTCCATCCCACTTTCTGCGCTTAACCTTATCAAAGGTGGTATAAAATCTTGCAAGATGCTCCTTATCTGTATTTTTTGACTCATAGGACACAGTTCTTATAAAGCTAATATTAACCTGTAAAGGAGTATTAGAAAGACTTCTAAGCAGCTGAAGCTCTGTATCCTCCTTTAATGGCATAAGATTTAATATAAGAATATCCAAAGGACGAATATCCTGGCTCATGGCACGATTTTCGTCCATAACGAATATATTCTCTTCTTCAAGTATCTTTTTTACCGGTAAATCGTTGTCTATCTTTATTGGCATAACACTTCACCTTTCATTTTATTACATAATACGCAAATAGTTTATAGCTTAAGGAAGTCTTCCTCTGATATGATAGGAACTCCCAAAGACTTTGCCTTTTTATTCTTAGATGATGAGGAATTGACATCATTGTTGATAAGGTAGCTGGTCTTTGCAGATACACTTCCTGCTACCTTTCCACCTCTATCTTCGATTAAGGCTTTTAATTCATCTCTATTTGCAAAGCTATTAAGAGAACCGGTTATTACGAATGTCTTACCAGCTAAATCCTGCTCTAAGCTCTTTTCTTCCTTAACCAGAGTTACCTCCTTAAGAAGCTCTCTTAACACACGTATATTATTATCCTGCGCAAAGTAATTAACTATATTTTCAGCTATAACATCACCTATACCCTCTATCTGGGCAAATTCTTCTGCAGGAGCAGCTATTATAGCTTCAATATCATAATCAAAATGCTTTACTATAAGCTTTGCAGTGGCATTTCCCACATTGAGAATACCCAAGCCATATAATAATCTCACCAAATCTGTATTTCTTGATTGGTTTACAGCCTTTATTATATTCTCATAGGACTTCTCACCAAAGCCTTCAAGCTCAACTATCTTGTCTTTGTATTCTTCTAATCTGTATATATCATAAAGCTCTACAAGATATCCCATATCTATGAATTTTGACAGTGTAGCTTCACTCATACCATCTATATTCATAGCATTTCGAGATACAAAGTGTGAAAACAGCTTAACAGACTTAGCAGGACAATCCAAATTAGGACAATAAAGTGTCTCAACATCATTATCTGCTCTAAGCTCTGTATTCTTGCCACAGGCAGGGCATGTATCAGGAATAACCAAAGTACCGCTACCTGTTAAATTCTCACTAATCTGTGGAATAATCATATTGGCTTTATAAACCTTTATAGTATCACCTATTCCAAGCTTAAGCTGCTTACAAATACTTACATTGTGTATGCTGGCACGTGACACCAATGTTCCCTCTAAGGAAACCGTATCGAATATAGCAACAGGATTAATTAGTCCTGTTCTAGATGGACTCCACTCAACCTCTCTTAATATGGTCTCTGCCTCTTCATCAGCCCATTTAAATGCTATGGAATCTCTTGGAAACTTGGCTGTTCTTCCTAAGCTTCTACCATAAGCTATATCATCAAATGATAATACCAATCCATCTGAAGGAAAATCATTTGTAGCTATTTTATCTGCAAAAAATTTAACCTTGTCAGATATATCCTTAGCATTACAATCCACATGCTCCACAACCTGAAATCCCAGACTCTCCAAGAAATCAAATTTAGAATTAACAGTTGCATCTACATCAGCATCGCCTATATCAAGCATATTAAAGGCGAAGAAATTAACATTTCTTCCTGCTGTAACATGATTATTCAACTGTCTCACTGTTCCACTACACAGATTTCTAGGATTCTTATACTTAGCTTCAGCATCCGGAATTGTCGCATTGATTCTCTCGAATTCCGAATAGGTAATTATAGCTTCTCCTCTTATGATAAGCTGTCCCTTGTAGGATACTTTACGAGGTAAATTGGCAAATACAAGGGCATTGTTAGTTATAACCTCGCCTATCTCACCATTACCTCTGGTAACTGCCTTTTTTAGCTCACCATCAGCATATGTTAGAACAACTGTAAGTCCATCCATCTTCCAGGATAAAACGCCATCCTTATCAGTCAACCAATCAGCTAATGCTGAAACATCCTTGGTTTTGTCCAAGGAAAGCATAGGTGATGGATGGGCCTCCTTTGGAAGCTCACTTATTACCTCATAGCCAACATTTACAGTTGGGCTATTAGACAAAACGAGACCTGTTTCCTCCTCCAAGGAAACAAGCTCGTCATAAAGTGCATCATATTCAAAATTACTCATTATCTCAGTGTCCTGCTGATAATAAGCCTTAGAAGCCTCGTTAAGAAGCTTAACTAATTCCTTAATTCTACTAGTCTTATCCAATTAGGCATCCTCCTGGTTTACATTTGAAACAAGTGCTCTAAGCTTTGCCTCCTCAGATTCTGTAAGCTGTCTATACTGCCCCGGCTTAATGCCATCAAGCTTAATATTAAGAATTCTGTTTCTCTTAAGATAGACAACTCTATATCCAAAATAATCACACATACGTCTTATCTGTCTATTAAGACCCTGTGTCAAAACTATCTTGAAGGTTCTGGCAGCAGTTTTTGTAACCTTACAAGGTTTAGTTACGGTATCCAATATAGGTACGCCACCTCTAAGCCCTTCTAAAAACTCTTCAGTAATATCCTTGCTAACTCTAACCTGATACTCCTTCTCATGGTTATTCTTTGCCTTCTGAATGTTGTTTGACAAATCTCCATCATTAGTAAGAAGAAGCAATCCCTGAGAATCCTTATCTAATCTTCCAACATAATTAACCTTTTCAGGAAATTCAACATAATTAAATATACTATCCTTATCTGCATCCTTAGATGTACACACCTGACCTGCCGGTTTATTGTAAGCATATATAACTATATTGGAATTCAATCTAACAATTCTATTCTTATACTTTACCTTTGCACCCTCAGGCACCTTAGCTCCAACCTGAGCCACCTCTCCGTCAATGGTAATCTCACCATTTTCAATCAGCTTATCAGCCTGTCTTCTAGAACATATTCCCGCTTCACTTAAGTATTTATTTAGTCTAATTAATTCACTCATATTCTCACTCTCGTTTCACTCATGCTTAGATTAATTACTTATACTATCTATCACTACTCAGCTGTGTATACTGTATTGTAAAACTCTACAAAGGTAGGGTCCTTTGCAAGACACTCATCAATATTTGCCTTTACATTTCTATATAGCTCCTGAACATCTGCTGAAGCACTAACCTCTGCTATATGATTTGTTGTAGCCTCATCAAGTGCTCCGTTATTTATCTTATAGCCCTCTGCTGTTTTAACTATGTAAAACTGACTGATATTCATAGGTGCACTCTCAACGCCGGCTATATTGATGTTACATGTAACATATAATATAGTTGAATCTTCAGTTAACCCAGGAACTGTATAACAGTTTATGTTTGAGTAATGTGTTATTATCTGTGACTTCTGCTCATATGGAGTCATATCATTATATACACTTGGGTCAGTAACCAGTGAAACCAGCTTATTCTGATCACATACTGCAAGTGCTGCGTAGTACTCTATCATAAGGGAATTTATATCAAGATTAGCGTTAGTCTGATATGAATACTTTGTATCATACTGTTCTGGATTATCACTTATAGGTCCCTGCTCTGCCTCTGTAGTTGTATCTCTGCCCAATATCTTATTAAAATCTATCTTATCCATAAAGTAGAAATAAAACACTAATACTAAAAGCAAAAATACAAGCCATCCAAAAAGTAACAATAAACCAGCTATTCCACTATCCTTTTTCTTCTTACTCATTACCCTAATCTCCTTTATCTAATATTTGTATATTAAATCATCATATAGTTTAAAGCTGCACCAGAGAGGATTCGAACCTCCCCACATGGCTCCGGAGGCCAACGCTCTATCCACTGAGCTACTGGTGCCCAACATATTTCTTATCCAAAATTAGCTGTTCCCTTAATTCTTCCACATTATGAAATCTTTTTTGTTCTCTAATGTAGTTAATAAATTCAACCTTAACTATTTTACCATACAAATCCCCCTGGTAGTCAATAATATGTGTCTCAATTGTTATATTATTCTTATCTGATACAGTGGGATTGTTTCCAATATTAGTTATACTCTTATATATTCTACCATCTACAATAGTTCTTGTCTCATAAGCACCGTATGGTGGCAATAATTTATCTTCATGTGGTAACTGGTTAATAGTAGGAAAATCAAGGGTTCTACCCAGTTGCTTTCCCTCTACTACTGTCCCTTTAATGAAATAATTTCTACCCATATAAAGGTTTGCCTGCTTAATATTTCCAGACTGTATAAACTCTCTTATAGCTGATGAACTGACAATATGTCCATCCAGCGAAAGCTTATCTATGGCAATCACCTTATATCCGAATTTCTCCTGATAATCAAGAAGTGTATCCACATTGCCCATGCGCTTGTATCCAAAGCAAAAATCAGTTCCAACTACTACATATTTTGCCCCTAGCTTTTCATAGAGAACCTGCTTAATAAAATCATAAGGTCTCATAGACGCAAACTCAGGGGAAAAATCACATTCCACCTGAACATCTACACCTAATTCCCTAAGTATATCCTCTCTGTCCAGTCTGGTATTAATCATTTTACTATTATTTATGTTAATAGTAAACAAGGTGCTGGTCAATCCTTCATTCTTTGCCAACTCCAAAATCTTATCCACCAACAGGAGATGTCCCCTATGAAGACCCTGAAACTTACCTAATGCCACTGCTGTATTATGTAATTGTGCTTCCTGATAAGGTAAATTATTCAAATCAAACCTCATATTATAAGAACATCTTATATGGCTTATAATTCTTTTCCTGTTTATTGTATTGATACAAGGCAACAAACTCACCCTGAGCATATATTCTTACTATATCTGTTAAAGCCCCGGTGTCTGATACCTGAAGTTGACTTAAATTAAGCTTATTTCCATTATATAACAATTTTGTACAATCCGTCTTAATTTCACAGACACTATACTCATCTAATAAAGCATCCACCGGAAGCACATATTCCGTAAGCTTACCCTCATCTCTTAACCTTTCAATATCTGCAAGTTTGAGAGAATCCTTAAGATAAAAGCCATGAACTTCACTTCTTAGTAAAGACGTAAGTGTGCCTCCGCAGCCTAATTTCTCACCTATATCTCTACACAGACTTCTAATATATGTACCCTTAGAACAGTGAACATCAAAGCTTATAAAGGGCAGCTCAATACTAATATTATCTATAGAATATATCTCTACAGGCCTTGGTTCTCTCTCTATCTCGATACCACTTCTGGCATATTCGTATAACTTCTTCCCATCCTTTTTTATGGCAGAATACATAGGTGGTATCTGCATATATTGACCCAAGAAGCTATTAATGATATCTGTCACATATTCCTTACTGTAATCACCAACAGGCATTTCACTTAGAATCTTACCTGTAATATCCTCAGTATCTGTAGTAATACCCAGCTTCATAGATGCTCTATATTCCTTAGAGCCTGATGTAATCATATCAACAAGCTTGGTACCCTTTCCAAGACAGACTAATAAAACACCTTCCGCCATAGGGTCCAATGTGCCGGTATGACCTATTTTCTTTTGTTTTAGTATACCTCTTAGCTTGGCAACCACATCAAAGGATGTGTATCCGGCCTCCTTGTATACATTTATTATTCCATCTATCAAGAATATTCTCCCTATTATAGCTGCTTTTCTATCATCTTAAGTATTCTTTCTAAAGACTCCTCATAAGAACCCTCTATAGATACCCCTGATGCTCTAATATGTCCGCCACCGCCAAGTTCCACGGCAATTACACTGACATCAACATTTGATACAGAACGAAGGCTAAACTTAAAGGAATTCTCACCAGTTTGATATCCTAATATAGCTACCTCTATACCTTCTGTAACTCTAAGCTTATCGATTATTCCATCTGTATCATCCTTAGAGGAACCAAACATAAGGAAATCCTCTTCCCTTATACAGGATGCTATAACCTTTCCATCTAAGTAAAGCTCTGAATCCATCAATGCTTTACCTGTAAGTCTATTCTGAGTATATCTTACTCTGTAAAAGGTTTCATCAATGATAAACTGTGTATCTATTCCTTTTGCAATAAGCTTACCAACTATAAACATAGTCTCATCTGAAGTAGCTGAATACTTCAAAACGCCTGTATCATGAATAATTCCCATATACAAGGCTTCAGCGCAAGGCTTTGATATCTTGCTCATATCAAAAAATCTGGAAACAACCTCACAAGCAGAGGATGCATCAGGATCACAGTAATATAAATCTCCAAAGCCCTGATTACTTCTGTGATGGTCTATGCATATTGTATTTTTTGCGTTTTTAAAAATACAACCAAATTCTCCGTGTCTTTCGGTGTCACTACAGTCAACAGATATAGATAACTCATAAATCTCATCCGAAGGCTGATTTATAATATCCAATGCGCCTTTTAAGAATTTAAATTTATCCATAATTGGTTCTAAATATACATCAACCCTCTTGCCAGGATAATTATCCTTTATATAATTATACATTCCGAGACTTGAGCCAATACAATCACCGTCAGGTCTTATGTGTCCAACGATGGATATAGTATTACAGCTCTCAATCATTTCAAATAATCTTTCCATAAGATAACCCTTTAATTATTTAATACGTCATCGATTTTCTTAGACATTTCAATACCGTACTCTATTGAATTATCAAGAACAAAAGTAAGCTCAGGAGTATTTCTAAGATTAATGCTTCTCGCTAATTCTCTTCTTATATATCCTGTGGCACTCTTTAATCCCTCTATAGTCTCTCGACCCGACTCTTCATCTCCAAGCACGCTAATAAATGCCTTACAGTACTTCAAATCCGGAGTCACTATGACATCAGTTACAGATGTCATAGGGTTAATTCTCGGATCCTTTATCTCCATAGTTATTATGCGGCTTAGCTCTCTTTGAACTTCACCATTTATTCTTTGATTTTTATGACTTGTTTTCTTCATAAATGCTCCTTATTTTCTAGGAACCTCCTGCATGATGTATGCCTCTATAATATCAAACTCCTTAATATCATTGAAGCCGTCCATAACAAGACCACACTCATAGCCTGTCTTTACTTCCTTAACATCATCCTTAAATCTCTTAAGTGATGCAAGAGCTCCCTCAAATATCTGCTCACCTTCACGAGTGATTCTAACCTTACAATTTCTCTGGATTGTACCATCAAGTACATAAGAACCGGCAATTGTACCAACTCCTGATGCCTTGTAGGTCTGTCTAACCTCTGCATGACCGATAACCTTCTCCTCAAATATAGGATCAAGCATACCCTTCATAGCAGCCTCAATATCCTCAATTGCATTGTAGATTACTCTGTAAAGTCTAATATCTACCTTTTCTCTATCTGCAACATCCTTAGCCTGATTATCAGGTCTAATATTAAATCCAATAATAATTGCACTTGATGCAGATGCAAGCATAACATCAGATTCATTGATAGCACCAACACCTGAGTGAATACACTTTACAACTACCTCTTCATTTGAAAGCTTAAGCAAGCTAGCCTTTACAGCCTCAACCGAACCCTGTACATCAGCCTTAATAATAAGATTAAGCTCCTTAAGATTTCCTTCCTGCATCTTGTTGAACAAATCATCAAGAGACATTCTGGATTTAGTATCTGCAATAAGCTTCTCTTTTCCTCTAGTAATAAATGCCTCAGATATCTGTCTTGCTTCCTTCTCATTTGCTGTCTGCATAAAGATTTCGCCTGAATTTGGCACTCCATTAAGACCAAGTATTTCTACAGGAGTAGAAGGTCCTGCCTCCTTAACCTTTCTACGCTTATCATCAAACATGGCTCTAACCTTACCATGAACATTACCTATGGCAACGCAATCACCTACACGAAGTGTTCCCTTCTGAACAAGAACAGTTGCAACAGAACCACGTCCCTTATCAAGCTGTGCCTCAATTACTATACCTCTTGCCATTCTCTTCTTATTAGCCTTAAGCTCCAAGATTTCTGCAGTAAGTATAACCATCTCAAGAAGGTTATCAATACCCTCCTTAGTATGTGCAGATACAGGACAGAATATAGTTGAACCGCCCCAATCCTCTGGAACAAGCTCATATTCCATAAGCTCCTGCTTAACTCTGTCGATGTTAGCACTTTCCTTATCAATCTTGTTAATTGCAACTATAATCTCGATACCAGCAGCCTTAGCATGGTTTATAGCCTCTACAGTCTGTGGCATAACACCATCATCAGCAGCAACTACAAGAATAGCTATATCTGTAGACTGGGCACCTCTCATACGCATAGCTGTAAATGCCTCATGTCCAGGTGTATCAAGGAAGGTAATCTTCTCTCCATTTATCTTAACAACAGATGCTCCGATGTGCTGTGTAATACCACCAGCCTCACCTGCAGTAACATCTGAATTTCTAATAGCGTCAAGAAGTGATGTCTTACCATGGTCTACGTGTCCCATAACACAGACTACAGGTGGTCTAGGAGTCATAGTTGACTCATCCTCTTCATCCTCACGAAGAATCTCTTCAATTACATCAACCTTCTCCTCCGGCTCTGAAATGTAGTTATATTCTAAGGCAATATCTGCAGCAGTATCAAAATCAAGCTCTGAATTCACATTATACATCTTACCTGACATAAACATCTTCTTAATAAGCTGAGCTACAGGAACCTTAATCTTTGATGCAAGTTCACTTACAGTAAGTGTCTCAGGAAGCTCAATAGTCTTTATTACTGGCTCTACAGGCTCCTGCTTCTTTGGTGCCTCATGCTGTGGTTGATTATTGCCATTCTTATTCTTAGCATTCTGTACATTCTGATTGTTCTGAGCAACCTTCTTTTTGTTGTTTGGCTGATTAAAGAACTTTGTTACCTTCTTACCGCCATCATTTCCACCCTTAGAATTCTGATTATTCTGGTTATTCTGCTTGTTCTGATTATTCTGGTTGTTAGAAGGCTTCTTTTCATTCTTAGGCTCCTGCTTTTTGTCATTTGACTTTGCAGGCTTTACATCCTTCTTATTATCATTTGACTTTGCAGGCTTTACATCCTTCTTATTATCATTTGATTTTGCAGGCTTTACATCCTTCTTATTATCATTTGATTTAGCAGGCTTTGACTCCTCTTTCTTATCCTTCTTAGGCTCAACCTTATCTGTCTTCACCGGCTTAGATGCCTTCTCAACAGGCTTCTTAGCCTCATTTTTAGGCTCTGCCTTAGCTTCCTTTTTATCTGAAGCGCCCTGTGACTTTGTAATCACACTTCTGGCATAGTCCATCAATTCCTCGTCAATACCGTTATTATGCTTTAATCCAGGCTTCTTCTCTGCTAATGCCTCAACTACAAGCTTATAATTTATCTCTTTACCTAATTCTTCACTTAATTTCTTTGCAAACTGGCTTACTGTCATAGATTACACCTCCATACTCATGCTGATATCTAGCTTTTGAGCTACCTGCTTTGCCAAACCCATATCTGTTACGGCAAGAGTCATTCTACTTTCTTTACCTATTCTATTCCCTAGCACATTACTATCACCAAATATTACATAAGGCACCTTGTAGTATGTACATTTATCTGTGAACTTTTTTCTAGTGTTCTTCGCTGCATCCCGGGCGATTATAATTAAGCACGCTTCACCCTCCTGAATGGCCTTCTCACACATAAAACCTCCGCTTACCAGCTTTCCAGCCTTTGCTGCTATGGAAAGCATGGATAAAGCCTTGTTCTCATCCATTTACATCAACTCCTTGCCTATAGCTTGGTATATTTCCTCTGGAATAGCTATTTTCAGTGCTCGTTCAATTCCCTTTGACTTAACCGCCTTATTATAGCATTCACTATTAAGACAAATATACGCACCTCTGCCATTCATTTTACCTGTTTTGTCCAGGCAAACTTGTTCATCCGGAGTCTTTATCACTCTAACCAACTCATTCTTTGGTTTCATCTGTCTGCAACCAATGCATTGTCTTAATGGAATCTGTTTAGCCATAAGAAAATCTCCTTACATTCTAGTGTCTTAAGAATTAATCCTCGTAATAATCCTCATCGTAATCATCATAATCATCATCTATCATGCCAAGCTCTCTAGCCTGTGACTCACTCTTAATATCGATATTATAGTTAGTGAGTAAGTGTGCAAGACGAACATTCTGACCTTCCTTACCAATAGCAAGTGAAAGCTGATCATCAGGCACTACAACTATAGCATCATTTTTATCTGAATAATTGATGGTTACAGATATAACATCTGAAGGACTTAATGCATTCTTAATGTAAACTGCAGGGTCCTCATGCCAGTTAATAATATCTATCTTCTCTCCCATTAAATCACTTACAATAGAGTTAACTCTATTTCCGCCTATACCTACACAAGCACCTACAGGATCTACGTTAGGATCGTTTGACTTAACCGCAATCTTTGATCTTGAGCCGGCCTCTCTTGAGATACTCATAATCTCAACAACGCCATCTGCAATCTCAGTTACCTCTCTCTCAAACAGCTTCTTAACAAGCTCCTTATGAGTTCTTGAAACAACTATTTTAAAGCCCTTTTTATCCTTCTTGTCTTTCTTATCCTTCTTATCCTTGCCTTCCTTATCATTAGGCTCGTTAAGTGTAACAGAAACAACATATAGCTTAATTCTGTCGCCTACCTTATATACCTCGCCAGGTACCTGCTCCTTCTCTATAAGCACGGTATCAACCTTATCATCTAATGTAACATGTATATTATTGCCGGAAAATCTCTGTACCACACCTGTTATTATCTGCTTCTCCTTAACAACATACTTCTGATACAGCGCCATTCTCTCGCCCTCTTTGATGGCCTGAACGATAACGTTTCTGGCATTCTGAGCTGCAATTCTTCCAAAATCCTTTGAACGAACCTCGAACTTAACATAATCGCCAAGCTCGTATTTTTTCTTCATCATCTTAGCCTCTGTAAGAGAAATCTGATTAACCTCATTCTCTACAGTCTCAACTACAAGCTTCTTCTGGTATGCCTTGATGTCTCCAGTCTCACGGTTCATAGTAACCTCAACCTCAGCATCCTTTCCAAAGTCCTTCTCACAAGCAAGTACGATAGACTTTTCAATAGCCTCCATAATAATCTCCTTGCTTATATTCTTCTCCTTCTCCAAATCATTTAATGCAGCAATAATCTCTGACACTTTCTCTACCTCCTAATATATTATTTATACAAATGCTAATCTAATCATTGAAATTTCATTTCTATTCAATGTTATCTCATTATGTGAATCGTCATCACTCATAATTGTTATCTTATCATCATCAAAGCTCTCAAGCACACCTGTAAGCTCCTTAGTTCCGTCATAAGCCTTATAAAGCTTAATTTCAACCAGCTTACCTATACTTCTCTTAAAGTCCTTCTCCTTTTTTAAAGGTCTGGTAAGCCCCGGCGAACTAACCTCCAATATATAGGCATCCTTAATCTTGTCTGCCTCATCCAGCTTAGCTTCAAGGGCTCTGCTTATTAGCACGCAGTCATCAATATTTATGCCACCCTCTTTGTCTGCATAAACTCTAAGATAATAATCTGCGCCTTCCTTAACATACTCAACGTCTACAAGCTCAAAATTATTCTCATCTATGATAGGCGTCACAAGCTCAGTACAATGCTGTTCGATTTCACTTTTCTTCATCCAATACCACCTTTCATCCTTGATATTCAATATTTAGTAAAAACAAAGAGTGGGTTTTTCTACCCACTCTGCCGTTCACAATATTCTAGTCAAAAATGATTATAACACTTTGAATAAAAATTGCAAGTATTTTATTTAATACAAAGAGCTCATAATTATATCCTTAAATCACTGATTAATTTTTAGGTACCAGCTTTATCTCTATAGCCTCCAGACGTTTTGACTTTCCTGTGGTACCAGCCGACTCACCATTTGAAACCCAAGGCATCCAGCCATAATCCTGACAGTGAACCCTATAATAGATATCATAGTATTCTCCAGCTTGTCCTGTTAATTTAATCTCTATAGCCTCCAACCTCTTAGACTTCCCTGTAGTGCCACTTAATTCGCCCTCCGAAACCCAAGGAAGCCAACCATAATCCTGACAATGGGTTCTATATATTACGTTGCCTTCATATAGCCCATCTGTCAGCTTAATCTTTATTCCTTCCAGCCTCTTTGACTTTCCTGTAGTACCAGATGCTTGTCCATCATAGGCAAACCCCTGCCAGCCATAATCCTGTACATGGGTTTGATATGCAATAGTTCTGGTAATGTAATGAGCCTCAGTGTTCCCTGGAGCATCATCACCCTTTTCCACAAGCACAATCTGTATAGCCTCTAATCGCTTACTATAGGTTGCAGTACCTGCCGCTTCTCCATTTGAAGCCCAATCAAGCCAGCCATAATCCTGTGCATGAACACGGTAATATATATCATAGTTTTTTGAAATTTCTCCAGTAAGCTTAATCTGTATGGCTTCAATTCTTTTAGCCTCTCCTGTGGTTCCACTTAGAGAGCCGTCACTAACCCAAGGAAGCCAGCCATAATCCTGACAATGGGTTCTATAGGTTACACCACCTGTTCCAAGACCCTTACCTAAGCTTATGGATATGGCCTCCAAACGTTTAGCTTCCCCAGTGGTTCCTGACAATACTCCATCTGACTTAGTTGACTGCCAGCCATAATCCTGAACATGGGTTGTATAGCTTATCAAAGCCCCATTATCACCACTATACTTTCCTTCGATAATATCTATCTGGGATTCCAGATTAATAAGCTCTGTTGCAGACACATCCATATTAAGCCATTCATATCTAAACAAGCCAAAGCCATCATAGCCTAAGTTATGAGCTATCTGATATTGTCTTGCTAAATTATCACTAGACGAGGACCATCCCAAATCAATCTCACTTTTTTCTCCTACTCGATATAAGGCCAATCCAACATATATAGGCTTATCCTTTGTGTTTATAGCCTTCCATTCATTGCATCTGTTTGTAAACATAGCTACATTGCCCGAGCCGGTTTTATAGTTATCCGACCAATATATTTGGGGCATAATATAATCCACATATCCATCCTGTGACAGCCAGGTATCAATATCAGCTCCCTGAGCCCTAGCATTAGAAAGATTACCGGCAGGACTTATGCCAAACAGACAATCAGGATTTACACTCTTAATTGCACCATATACTTGTTTTACAAGCTTATTAACATTTTCCTTCTTTGTGGCTTCCGGCAGCTGATCCATCATTCCACTTACATAGAAATAATCATCAAAATGTATAGCGTCAACCTGATAATTTGACACTATCTCCATAACACCATTGGTAATTAAATCTCTAGCCTCCTGTTTGGAGGGGTCCAAAACCAAACAAGTCTGTTCTCCGGATTCATATTCGATAATATAAGAACTGTATTTCGAGTAATACTCAGTTGCCTTAAAACTATTTGTAGTTGTATTGCTCAAGGAAATACGATATGGGTTTACCCAGGCCTCAAACCTTAGACCCTTTGCATGAGCCAGCTCCACCATTATCTTAAGAGGGTCATAACCTGGATTGCCTCTGTCGCTAGAAATATATGTAGACCAAGGATAATAGCTTGAAGGGTACATTGCATCTCCCATAGCACGAACATGCATAATTACCGTATCCATTTTATGATCAATAATATTGTCATACATAATATTTAAAGCGCTTTTAAAATCAGCCTCGCTCTTATCCTTAAGAACAGCATTAATATCTTGATAAGATACCCAGCAAGCCTTTACATCACTTTTTGATTGGGCCTTAACCCTCATAATGGAATCATCAGGTGTAGCACACACTAAAGATAACACCATAATAAGACTCAATATATGAGCTATTATTCTATTGTATTTCATAACATTCCTCCTATCATATCTAAGACATTATATCATAATATAAACCTAGATTTATACACTAAGAAAATATTACCAGATAATGCCTTATATTACATATCTATTCATCTAGCCTATATAGTATTCCTGACCTATCACCAAAGCCTTAGACATACTGCTATGCCCTATGTCCTGTGTTTTGGCCACAGGTATTGTATCCCCAACATATTCCTTCACTATGCCTATAAGCTCTTCCACTGAATTATCCTTCTCATATTCTAAAAATGTCCCCAGCAAAACACCATTAACCTTTGAAAAAGCCTCCATCTCATAAAGCTGGGCAAAATATGTTCTAAGCTGCGCTTCCCCACCGCTTAATGCTTCTAAAAAGAGAATCTTTCCCTTTAAATCAGGAAAGTATTTTGTACCTGCTAATTTAAGCAAGCATCTTATATTTCCACCCACAACAACACCTGTCATAGCTATACCTTGAATAAGCTGGTAGGAGAAATTATACATATCCGAAGACAAAAAAGTTTTATCCTGAGCTCCCGTTTTATCCCAGACCAGATTTTTTATCTGATACAGAATCGATTTATTGCCAGTCATTGTATATATAGCATTGATAACAGTTGTCAAGTCACTGTAGCCCCAAAAACATTTTCCTGATTTGGATATAACATCGTAGTCTAAATATGGTAAGATTTCATTTGCAATATCTCCTCCGGATATATCAAATATATCAGTAATCCAAGCATCCTTGTAAAAGTCCATCAAAGTCTTTGCTCTTTCACAGGCAGAGCCTGAAGCAATGGAATCAATACCATATATGTAATCACTTATCTCTGTAGCAACGCCCTTACTTTTAAGCACATCTATCAGCTTTTCAATATCTTCCTTATATGACAACAGCTGTCCATTGGAACAGCAAACTATTGCGGCTTTTTTATTACACATATTTTTTTCCTTCCCAAAAACTAATATGGTATATAATATATTTCTGACATTCTAAAATCAATAGCATAAACAGCTGTTTACATACATTTCACTTTTTTCTCACAGCTTATACACCATTTCTTAAAAAACTATTTGTAATATATAACACGTAACAGAGAAACATATGCAAATTCGGGTTTGAAATCTCTATAAAAAGAAGGGATATAATCATACAACGTATATGACTATATCCGCTTCGTCTAACTATTAGTCCCTATGGACTTTACATATATTATAAATTTGGTTTAAAGGCAGGCATAAGCTGTAGCTTAAACAGATTCTTCTTGTGAAGGTCATCTATGCGTGCCTTTTTTGCCATGTCCTCAATCTCTCCTGTACGAATATATCTATCAAGCTCTGCATAGGTAAATCCAAGGTTATCCTCATCAGTCTTTCCACAAAGTCCATCTATAGGAACCTTATCTACAAGCACATCCGGAAGACCAAGCACTCTTCCTATCTCCTTAATCTCCTGAACTGTAAGATTACTCATAGGAGAAAAATCTCCGGCAGCATCACCATATCTTGTAGAATAACCTACCCAATCCTCAGATAAGTTACAGGTATTTACAACTCTTCCGTTTACGCTTTGAGATACAGCGTAAAGTGTTGACATACGTATTCTAGGAGGAAGATTGGTATTTGCCTGAGTAGAAAGCTCTAACCCCTCAGGAATAGCTGACTTTAGGCCTTCTATAGCAGCTTCAATATTAACCTCATAATGCTTTATTCCTAGGTGATTAACCAAAAGATATGCCATATCTATATCATGCTGGGTACCACATGGCATCAAAACTCCAACAACTCTATCCTTACCTAAAGCCTCCACACAAAGTGCTGCAGCCACAGAGCTGTCTTTTCCTCCGGATATACCCAGAACTGCATTGCAGCCCTTGCCATTTTCCTCAAAGAAATCTCTTATCCACTGTACACATTCATCTTTTATTTTAACTGCATCAAACATTTTTGTTACCTCCATCTTTCTAGAATCTGCCATTGTGTAAAATATTTCTTATCTCTGCAAGATTCTGCTCTCTAACCATTTTACCATCTTTATAAATAGTTACAAGCTGATTTTCAGCTGTAGACGCATCATCCCAGGTATGCCCATCAGTGAAAATGTATTCTCCTTCATCATTCTTAGTTACTATACAGCAACCCTTCTGAGATTTCTTAAAGCCCCCATCCTTAGGATTCTTAAATATAGGATAAGGCTTATGGGCTATCTCACAATATGTGGCCTTAATACATGAACTAAAGGTATCTCTTGTAAATGGCTTGAGCATTCCTTCCTCCTCAACACATTGCATAGAGAATGAACCTACGCCTAAGGCTACATTTGAACAAGCAAAGCCTGCCTCCATAAGAATCTTATAAATTTCCTCGCATCTTTGAATTGTAATAGAATCACCATATATTGCCTTAACATGTGGGTCAAGCACCTTATAACCCTTACTATTAATGGTTCCTCCAAATTCATCCCAAAGCTTAAATACAGTCTTTGTGACAACCTCAACACAATCTCCGCTGTCACCACGCATAAGCATACAACCATTGTGAGCCATAATCTCAGGCTTTAGCTGTGGAAGTACATTTTCTATAATATTCCAGTAATCGTAAGAATCAAGCACCGCTGAAAAAGAGGTGTTAGGATAAATCTCAGTGAGTAATCTTCTAAGCAATGTTATCTCGTCACCATCTATAGCATAATTTGAACACATTACGGAATGCTCTGTACTTGGACTTCCATATGCCACCGGCTCCTTAGTACAGTCACAATTATAATTTGCCTCAAGATATGGAATAGTTGGTACAGTTGCAGTGTTAAGAAAAGATAAGCACCAGCCTGCTCCAGCCTTTATAGCTGACTCTGTACATTCCTCGCCTCTAAAGTCAAATGCTCCCAAAGCCTTAGCCCTTGGCAAATCGTCATCGCAGGTTAAGTCGTAATATTTATTAACTATATCTCTATAGGTTGCCCCAACTGTAGCAGCAAGCATTGGATGCCAGCTTTCTGCTGATATAAGACTCTCCAAAGACTGTGGCAACCAAGCAAAATCATCATGAGTATTTGTAATACCAAACATTGGCACATGCATAGGAACTCTTGCACCTTCAGGAAGAGAAATTATCTCTATAGGAAGATATCCTAGCTTATGTAGCTTTTCAATCTTATCTATCTTATATGCGTTCTCCCCAAGAGCAGCGTCCATTATTCTCTTATATTCACCTATTACCTCATCAAATGGTCTTTCAAAAAATGTTTCATTAAAATAATCAATAAGATATGTCTTAATAAAACCCTGAAGACCAAACATTACAACCTTATCCCACATCTTCACTCTGCTCATTCGTGGAGTAAAATATGATACAGATTTTGTAATATCCTTAGGTAACATCTCCGCATGTACTGCCTTGTAAAAATCTATTAATAACATCGGATTAATCTTACTCATATTAACACCTCATCTCTCCCTAATCTATTTTGATAATATTATCATGACTGCCATTAATCAGCATGGTATCTGCTGTATATATTTTATCAACAACATATTTCCCTGCCTCATCCTTTTTCAACAGATTACCTGCATATACACCCTCTTCACAATGACTTATGTAGAAAGCTACTTTACTTGCACCCTGCTCCTTCATAAGAACAGCTGCATTATATGCGGTTCCTCCCAAGCAACAGATATCATCAATAATAAGTACCTTTTTGTTCTTCAAATCAGGAGCATCCACTAATTCATATTCTTTAATCCTTCCCTTATTCTCTAAATCTCTGGTCTTTGCGCCAAAGAAATAAGGGATATTAATATTAGATAACACATCAGGGTACTTCTTTGCAGCTCCCTTGTCTGGATAAAATATATAGTCTGGTTTAAAATCATCTATTACCTTATTCACATAGCTTTCCAGGCTTATAATTTCAACATCTACGCCCTGATTCTTAAGTAAATCTACGCAAACCTCGCTATGCGGATCCAATATAAAAACCTTCTTAAAATCGAATTTTGATATAATTTCAGCAAAATACTTCATCGAAAATAGCTGAACATTTATCTCTCTATCCATTCGCTCATAGGGACAATATTTCATAACAAGCTTACAGGATGCACCAGGGCACTTGTCCTTAAGCCATTGTCTGGCAAAAAGTAATGCTGTAATATCCTTATTATCTTTGAAGCTCATCTCAATAACATTGCAATCAGAATAAATTAATTCTGTTTTTTCAAAGATAACTTCTCCATTATGAAATTCCATATCATTAAATTTTAAACCATTAATTCTTATCATATACGAAATCCCCTTTTAAACTATTCTCCTATCACATTAATCTGACACATCTTCATAGTAGTAAGTGCTGCATTGTGACTTTCAGGAGTAACACCTGCACAGCAGCTTGCATCTACCGTAATTGACTTCTCTGGATAATTTGCTTTTAAAATAAGTGTATTAGATACAACACAGATATCAGTACAAAGTCCAACAAGTTCTATACTAAAATCCTCATCTCCTGCAGCCTTAAATATCAAATCAGGCAAATCTACAGAACCAAATGTAATCTTCTCAACCTCTGTATATTCTTTACCCTGCAAAGCCTTGGCTACATTAGAATCCAACTTCCAACCATCTGTCCCCTTGATACAGTGTGGTACAGGAAGCTTCTTTCCCTCACTTGTACTCATATAATTATCAAAATGAGTATCATAGGTTACAAAAATGTCTCCATCAAATTCATTTATCTTCTTAACAACATTTGGAACAATTGCAACAGCCTCCAGTGTACCAAGTGAACCATCAACAAAATCCTTCTGCATATCTACAACAACTAAAAACTTTTTCATAATATTATTCCTCCTTTTAATATATTATTTTCTTTTAAACAGTTTTGCGGGTCTATGACCTGCTCCGGTAACAAACTCATCTGTCTCTTCTACAAATTCTGATACCTTTCTTCTGAAATTTGCAGGAGTAAGTGAAATATTCATAATAGTCTCCACAACGCTTTGGAAGGCTGTAAGAGTGAACTTTTCCGGCAGGAAATCAAATATCAAATCATAGTCCTTGGAACTATCTCTAAGCAATGTAATAGCTGTAGCTATAATTCTCCCATGGTCAAAAACCAAAGAATTCTTATCCATCACCTCAAAATCTGTTTTCTTAAATATGGTCTTGAGACGCTTTAGCTTCACAGAGATTACAATATCATCATCACTAAGCTTTAAATTATAAATATCTCCTTCATAATCAAAGGAAAGATTGAACCATCTGGCTTCTACTGCATCTGTTCCCGCCTCAGGTTTAATAAAATCACTGATAATAGACAAATACGCATTAGATATTATTCTACCTCTGGGATCTCTATCAAGTTGGCTAAATACTCCTACAGGCATCAACGACACAGGCAAAACCCCTGTTTCTTCTTTAATCTCTCTATATGCACATTCCTCTACAGTTTCTGTCTTTCTCAAGAATCCTCCAGGAAGCGCCCATGCACCTTTAAATGGATATTCACCTCTTTTTACCAGAAGCACAGATAAGCTGTTTTTGGAATTATGTCTATAGGTATCACCATCCTCCGTTCTAATCCTAAAAGCAACTATATCTGTTGTAACAGATGGTCTATCATATTCCTCAATATTATAACCGGATAAAAATGCCTTCTCATCACTTAATTGAGATTTATAATCCTCCACATTTGCACCTCCTTTGTTATTTCTATATTGATATTATCACATTGATATTATCTTGTAAAGTAGTTTTTCAAAAAAATACCGAGGAGCTTTCACTCCTCGGAAATAATTATAATTAATTTATATTAACCAGATTCTGTGCCATCTCATTAATACCACTAATAATCTGACCAACCTCACTGGTTATCTCACTATTCTCTGCACTGCTCTCATATGTCTCAGTAGAGTGAGCTGTAACCTCTTCAGTTGCCGCTGATATAGCTTCAATACCCTCAACTATAGCCTGGTTATTCTCTGTAAGCTCCTCAACAAGGCTCTTGAGTGTAACAGATTCCTGGAATACCTCTTGAGCACTAACATTTATAACCTCAAAGCTATCTGCTACATTGTGGGCTGCATCACTTTGAATGTTGCTATTGCCTATCATACCCTCTACTACCTCAACAACCTGTTCAAGCTCTGTAGAAATATTAGCTATCAAAGATGCTATACTCTCTGTAGCATCCTGTGTCTGAGTAGCAAGTCCTGAAATCTCTGATGCAACAACTGCAAATCCCTTTCCAGCCTCCCCTGCTCGCGCAGCCTCAATACTTGCATTAAGAGAAAGCAAGCTGGTCTGGCTTGTAATCGATTCAATCAAACTAACTATAGACTGCATCTGGCTTGCATACTCGTTAAGCTCAGCTAATTCCTTTGAAACCTTTGCATTCTCACTATTTGAAATATTAACTCTCTCAATAAGGTCATCTATATTCTTTTGAGCATTCTCAAGCTCTCTCTTTGTATTATCAAGATTGTTCTCAATCTTAGCAGATACATCGTTAACCTGTTGAATAGTCTCCTGTATATGCTCTGTCCTTTCCATCTGTAACTGTATAGAGTCCGCAGTATCATTAGTTCCCTGAGCTACCTCCTCCATAGAAACCATAGTCTTAGCTGTAGAATCTTCAAGAATAGACATCTTATCTGTTACAATACTAATATCTGATGTTATCCTCTGAGAAGTTGAAAGAAGCTCATTCATAAGACGTGTAGTACGATTCTTTTCCTCATCTATAACTTCTATTCTGGCGTTGTTAATCTTATTAAGAACAACACTTGACATAATCATAAATGCGCAGAAAAGAATTACTGATGCAATACGTATTTCTATATTAGCAAGGTCTTCTGAAGCAATCTGACCGGATATACCAAGATATATAACATGTACAATATTACCTAATGCCAATATACCCGAAAATAATATAGAAACCTTCAAATGATTGTAAACAAGTAACACAACCGCTATAAGAAACGCATATACATAAGCAATTGGAGATACTGTAGTAAAAACAATAAACAGATAAAATACACCAAAGCCTCCGGCTATAATATATTTGATAAGTTCACTTTCCTTATTTTTTACATAAAATAATATAGAAACTGCTAAAGGAATTATGGCAAGCAAGCAAAATACGGTATAATACCCTGCTGTTCTGGCTCCCTTTATAACCTCTATAGCATAACATGCAATCAAAATCACATTAATTATCCCATAAGATATGAGTGCTGTCTTGTTACTTAATGTTTTTTCAGAAAATGTTTTAGTATTCATAGGCGCTCCTCACTTTAAATAAAATTACTAACTATATTTTACTTTATTAAAACCATTTATTCAACAAAAATTGCCATATTTCGCCTTGTTTTTTCAACATAATCTGTCTTAATGGAAGATGATTTACACTAGTCAATTTTTTGTAATTCTACACGAAAGCTAAGATTCCTAAATGTCTCAAATTTATCAAATTTAATCACATAGCAGGATTCCTTATGTCTTACGTCAATAATCTCTCCTGGACCAAACACCTTATGATTAACTCTGTCTCCAGCTTTTAGACCATCCTCTCTTGGTATTCCAATAACCTCTTCATTATTGGCAATATAAGCACTTGCACTTCTAATCAAAGCATCATCCAATTCCACCTCATAGTTTAAATACTTTCTGTCCGTATTAAAAATAAACCTTGATGGATATCTGAAGCTTCCATCATAATTCGTACCCTCTGAATCCGTTAAGAAAAGTGCATTCATAGCTCTGGTATATGCCACATAAGCAAGTCGTCTCTCTTCTTCTAAAGCATCTTCTGTATCAGTGTGTCCTGTAGGAAATATTCCCTCATTAAGGCCAACAACAAATACATATGGAAACTCCAATCCCTTAGCAATATGTATAGTCATAAGCTTTACAGCATCCTGTTTTTCTTCTCTGTCAGTATTTGTATATAGGGCTATGCTTCTAAGATAATCCTCAAGAGTACATATCTCTCCGGAATTTTTTTCATACTCGAACACAGAATTCTTAAGCTCTGCAATATTTTCCAGTCTTTCATCATCACCCAAACTTCTTAGCATAGCTTCATAACCACTATCATTAAGAATTCCTGTTATAACATCAGATATTCTCATATCCTTATATTTCCCTCTATACTTTTCTATTACTCTCACAAAATCCTCTGCCCTAGTGGATAATATAGGTTCTTTATCTAAATTCTCCTGTAACGCTTCATACAAGGAACACTGGTTTTTCTGAGCATAATCTTTAAGGATCTCTATTCTTTTCTTGCCAATATTACGTCTAGGTTCATTTACTACTCTGACAAACGATAAATCATCACCTACAGTAAGCATCCTTAGAAAGGATATCACGTCTTTAATCTCTTTTCGCTTATAAAACTCAACACCACTGTATAGCACATAAGGTAATTTATTCTTAAGAAGCTCCTCCTCAAAGCTACGGGACACATAATGGGACCTATACAAGATAGCTATCATACTATAGGGTATACCATTATTATGTAATAGCTTAATCTTATCAGCAACCCACTTTGCCTCTTCATAGGATGTTTTTCCATGATAATATGCAGTAATAACATTAGACTCTCTTGTAGCTTCTACCTGATATGGAACTCTATATTTATTATTCTTTATAAGGGAGTTTGCTGCATCGATAATCTCGGGTGATGATCTATAGTTCTTACTTAAAATAACGTCTGTATATCCTGGATACTCATCTCCAAAATCCACTATATACTTTACATCTGCGCCTCTCCAGGAATATATGGTCTGGTCGGGGTCACCGACTATGAACAAATTCTTATGATAATCACTGATTATCTTTGCAAGTTCATAATTAAGATTACTTACATCCTGGAACTCATCTACCATAACGTACATCATTCTTTCCTGCCACTTTTTACGTTTATCTTCATAATTACGAAGTATATATAAAGAAACAGTAATCAAATCATCAAAGTCCAAACCAAAGTTTTTCTTCTGTTCATATAAATATCCGTATATAACCTTCTTCTTAACATTAGTTTCTTTTTCAAACAATTCCTTCAGCTGGCTGCTATCAACGTTTTCTAAAAAAGAAATATGACTAAACTTAGACTTAAAAAAGGCTATAGCTAATCTAGCTTCGTCAAAGGTCAGTTTATTAGTACTTAGATTTGCCTTCTCATATACATCCTTAAGCATAGTCTCCGTGTCCTCTGTATCAAGTATAACAAAGTTATCAGGATAATTTATAACATAAATGTCTTCTCTTAAAATATACACACCTAATCCATGAAAGGTACATATATAACCTACATCCCCATCTCCAATCATTTCCTTGATTCGATTCTTCATTTCCTTAGCAGCCTTGTTAGTAAATGTAACACAGGCAATATTAGATGTGGCAATGCCAAGTTCATTAACTAAATACGCATATCTATGAGTTAAAGTCTTTGTCTTACCTGAGCCTGCACCTGCAATAACCCTTACATATCCTTCTGTTGTTGTAACAGCTTTAATTTGTTCTTCATTTAAACCTTCTAATATATCTTTCAAACTAATACCTCTCGACAATGCAAACATTTGTTCTTTAAATTATACTTTATTCCTAAACATAAGTAAAGAAAAAAGTCGGTAATTATTTTAAACCAATGGTTTAATAACTACCGACTTTTTCTTATAAAACTATATTGTCAAGAATTAGTTTCCTGCCATCTGAGCAGCAACCTCAGCCGCGAAATCCTCATTCTTCTTCTCAAGTCCCTCACCAGTCTCAAAACGGATAAAGTTCTTAACTGCAAGATTGCATCCAGCAGCCTTTGCTACGTTAGCAACATACTGAGCAACTGACTCCTTGTTCTCTGCCTTAACATACTCCTGCTCAAGAAGACATACTTCCTTAAGCTCCTTGTTAAGTCTACCCTGAACCATCTTCTCGATGATATTATCAGGCTTATTAGCATTCTTAGGATCATTCTTAGCCTGAGCTACAAGAATCTCTAACTCATGTGCCTTATACTCCTCTGATACATCTGCAGTTGAAACATACTTTGGATTCATAGCTGCAACCTGCATAGCGATGTTCTTTAAGCACTCCTCAAGCTCAGCACCTGAACCATCTGTATCAGCCTCTACAAGAACACCAATCTTACCACCAGCATGGATGTATGAAACAACCATACCATCAGTATTTACTCTCTCAAATCTTCTTATGTTCATATTCTCGCCGATTCTTGCAATCATAGCTGCGTGTTTCTCAGCAACAGTCATAGAATCATCAAGAGCCCACTTCTCTTCCTTAAGAGCCTCTACATCAGCTGCTGTAGACTTAACAATCTGATCTAAAACCTCTGATACATAACCCTGGAATACATCATTCTTAGCAACGAAATCAGTCTCTGCATTAACCTCAACGATAGCTGCAGTCTTTCCATCGTTAATAACTGTAGTCATAACGATACCCTCTGCTGCAATTCTACCAGCCTTCTTCTGAGCTGTAGCAAGACCCTTCTCTCTAAGCCACTCCATAGCCTTATCGAAATCGCCGTCTGTTGCACCAAGAGCCTTCTTACAGTCCATCATACCAGCGCCTGACATTTCTCTTAACTCTTTTACCATACCTGCTGTAATAGCTGCCATTATTATATCCTCCTAAATAATTATTTATAAAATACAAGCCATGCCTGCAAGTTAGCAAGCAAGCATGGCTATCTATGTCTTATGATTACTCCTCAGTTTCCTCAGCGTCAGCTGCCATTGACTCAGCCTCAACATCTGAAACAGCGTCAGCACCCTGATTAGCCTCGATAACAGCATCTGCCATCTTTCCAACGATAAGCTTTACAGCTCTGATAGCATCGTCGTTACCTGGGATTACATAATCAAGCTCCTCTGGATCACAGTTAGTATCAGCAATACCAACAAGTGGAATTCCAAGTGAGTGTGCCTCCTGGATACAGTTCTTCTCCTTACGAGGATCTACAACGAAAATCATATCAGGAATAGTCTTCATCTCCTTGATACCGCCAAGGTTCTTCTGAAGCTTATCCATCTCCTTCTTAATCTCGATTACTTCCTTCTTAGGTAATACATCAAATGTACCATCCTGCTCCATAGCCTCATACTTCTTTAACTTCTCAATTCTAGTCTGAATAGTCTTGAAGTTTGTGAGCATACCACCTAACCATCTCTCGTTAACGTAGTACATACCACATCTCTCAGCCTCTGACTTAATAGCATCCTGAGCCTGCTTCTTAGTACCAACGAAAAGTACCTTTCCACCCTCAGCTACGCAATCTAAAATAGCCTTGTAAGCCTCATCAACCTTACCTACAGACTTCTGTAAGTCGATGATATAGATTCCGTTACGCTCAGTATAGATATACTCAGCCATCTTAGGATTCCATCTTCTTGTCTGATGTCCAAAGTGAACACCTGCCTCGAGTAACTGCTTCATTGAAATAACGCTCATAATATACCTCCTGGTTTTAACTTCTGTGGAATTCAATTTTTAGCATACATATTTACTAAAAACGAGTAGAAACCATCGCGTTTATGGCACCAATCTACTGATTCTTCCACATGTTTTTTCACACGAAGTCGATTATAGCATAAAAAAAAAGTGCTAGCAAGCACTTTTTCTTATTTTATAGGTTATTTTATTGTTTATCTTCCTTTATAAGGGCCTGTGCAAGCTCTTCATATGACATGCCGCTACTAAATTCATAATCATTTATTCTAATCTGAGTTGAATAACCATTCTCATTTAAAAACTGATCAAAATCTGCATAATCATCTATAATGCCTGCATCCTGCAAAAGTAAAGCAACCTCCTGAGATGTCATACCACTTGTTACCGATATCTTTGCAGTAACTTTATCGCCTTCTTTAGCTTCTGTGGTATTATCACCGGTTGAGGCCTCTGTTGTAGCTTCCTCAGTAGATGCTTCTGTTGTAGAATTCTCTATAGCACCATCTACAACTCCCTCAAGAGATACATCATCACCTATGATTGCTTCTGTAGTAGTAGCCTCAGTTGTGATATCCTCCTTAGTTGTAGGTGCTTCAGTTGTAGAAGCTGTATCCTCCTTGGCTCCTATTATAACTGTATCTTCCTCCATAACCATCCCAAGATTCTCAGCTCGCTCAATTATTTCCTTATCAGTAAGCTTTCCGGCTCCGGTGGTCAAATAGGCAACAAGCATAATTAACGCTCCAAATATTACACCTACGCCCACTCCTCTTAAAAAGTATTTTAATTTCATTACTTCGCATCTCCTTGATATAAATCTACTACAAGCTTAACCTCACCAACGCCTAAGCCAAGATGCTTAGCTATTTCAAGTATACTAAGTCCTGACTTGTGCATTTCCAGAATAATATCCTTACTTCCATC
>JAFTPO010000046.1 GCA_017463225.1 Lachnospiraceae bacterium
AGAACCAATAAGTGGATTAACCTTACCCTTTGTTGCCCAGCACATAATCTTACCAAATATTACTCCGGCAGCTGTACCAAAAGCAAATGCCACAAGACCGAGAGCAACTATCTTAAGTGTACTTAACTGAAGGAATGCCTCCGCACTTGTAGTTGCACCAACAGAAGTACCAAGCAAGATAACTACGATATACATAAGTGCATTGGAAGATGTCTCAGTAAGCTGCTTAACAACTCCACACTCTCTGAATAAGTTTCCTAACATAAGCATACCTACAAGTGGAGCTGTAGTAGGAAGAATCATAACAACTACTAAAGTAACAATGATTGGGAAGAGAATCTTCTCAAGCTTTGTTACAGGACGAAGCTGTCCCATCTTAATCTTTCTTTCTTTGTCAGTTGTAAGAAGCTTCATAATAGGTGGCTGAATAACTGGTACAAGAGCCATATATGAATAAGCTGCTACTGCAATAGGACCCATAAGAGTTCCTCCCATTCCAAGCTTTCCTGCAAGGAAAATAGATGTAGGTCCATCTGCTCCACCTATAATAGAAATTGCTGCAGCTTCCTTTCCATTGAATCCCATAAGGAATGCAAGGAAATAAGCTGAATAAATACCAAACTGTGCCGCCGCACCAAGTATAAAGCTCTTCGGATTGGCTATCAGTGGACCAAAATCCGTCATAGCACCAACACCCATGAATATAAGTGATGGCAAAATACTCCACTCATCAAGTAAGTAGAAGAAATGTAATAATCCGCCCTCTTCCATAATACCAGGGAACATATTAACCAAGAACATACCAAATGAAATTGGTACCAAAAGTAATGGTTCAAATCCCTTTACAATTGCAAGATACATAAAGAAGCACGCAACTAAAATCATAATATAATGCTTCCATGTAAGAGTTGCAAAACCGGTCTGAAGAGCAAGATTTTTTAATACGTCTGAAAAACCGCTCATTTAGCGTTACCTCCTGTTGTTTTAGGTAATTATCTACCGGTAATTAGTTTAAAGTTGCTAATGTATCTCCAGCCTCAACTGAATCATTTGCTGCTACATTAATGCTTGCAATAGTTCCATCCTCTGGTGCAACAACCTCATTCTCCATCTTCATAGCTTCAAGAACAAGAATAACATCACCCTTCTTAACTGCCTGACCTACGCTTGCCTTAACACTCAATATCTTACCAGGCATTGGTGAAGAAACTGTTACGCTACCTGCTGAACCGCTTGCAGCTGGAGCTGCTGGGGCTGGTGCTGCAGGAGCAGGTGCTGCTGCTACAGGTACTGCTACAGGAGCCGCTGCAACTGAGCCCGCTCCTAACTCTTCTACTGCTACATCATAAGCTGTACCATTAACGGTAATTCTATAATTTTTCATTGAAATATCCTCCTAATTAGTTGTAATTACTTTCTTGCTTTCTTAATAGAGCGAACAACAAGTCTATCCTTACTTATCGCTCCATTACCTGACTGTGCTTCATATGCATAAATAGCTGCTGTGATTACTGCAACAAGCTGTGAATCATCTACAAGATTCTCAGAAACAGCAACCGGTGCTGGTGTTGCCTTTGGAGCCTCTGTTTTTTTCTCAGGCTCAACCTTAGGCTTTTTAGCAAAAAGTGCAGGTAAATATTTAAATAATGAAATAATAAATGAAATGAATATAAGAACAACGAAAACTGTTCCCATACCAATCAAAGTATTCATACCTGCCTGTCCTACTAATTCCTTATTGGAATAAATTGCAGAAACAACCATTTCCTGTTCTACATATGGATATATTCCATTTGCTGAAAGTGATGCATGAACAGAATTTAAATCATACTCATAAAGCTCCTCTAATGAAGAAACTCCAGCCTGAATACAAATATCATCTATTGAAACTCCATAGGTTTGTGAGATTAGCTGAGCATTTTCTTTGTATGATTCAAAATTTTCCATACCATTTTGAATGAGTATTTCATTATACTGAATATAATACTCTCCATTCTCTATATACTTAACAGCAACCTCAACATCTCTATTGCTGGCATTGTTTATAAATATTACAGTTACATAATCAACACCATGCTCGAATTTTACTTCCGCGTTCTCGGCAGAAGTTACACCGTTTGATAAATCTGATATTGTACCGGATAAATCCTCATATTCTCCTACTTTATCAGTTTCCTTAGCCTGGGTTATTCCCTTAACAGCTGACTTTTCATATTCAGTACCATCTGATAAATAATACTGAACATAATCATCTGATATACCTTCATATGTCATAAATGAATTCATAGCATGCGCAGCTATTTCATTTTCATCATATTCAAAAGGCTTATCAAGATTCTCATCACAGCCTGCAAGCGAGAACATAACAGCTAATATGGAAACTAATGCAATTAACTTTTTAATTTTCATTTAGTTGTCACCTCTCCTTAAACTGCTCCGTGCTTCTTGTAAGGTCTATCCTCATTCTTAGTATAAAGCATATCAAGGGCAGCAATTATTCTCTTTCTAGTTGCGTCAGGCTCAATAATATCATCAATGTAGCCTCTCTTAGCTGCAGCCATAGCACTTGACTGAAGCTCAGTATACTTAGCCTTGAGATCTGCAACACATGCAACCTTATCATCCGCTGCTGCAATCTCCTTCTCATACATAATCTTAACTGCCATCTCAGGATCCATAGTTCCAATCTTAGCTGTTGGCCAAGCATATACCATATCAGCTCCGATAGACTTTGAATTCATCACAGTATAAGCTGTTCCAAAAGCATCTCCCATAACAAGAGTAACCTTTGGTACAGTAGCATTAGCAAATGAATAAGTTAAATTAGCAACTGCCTTTGCAATCTTCTTCTCATTCTCAACAGTTGCAACAAAGCCCTTAGTGTTAACTAATGTAATTACAGGAATATCAAAAGCATCACAGAATTTAACGAAATCAGCTGCAAGATTTGCACCCTCTGCTGAAATCATATCTGAACCGCCTTCAACCTGGTTAGCAACACAACCTACTGTATCTCCATTAAGCTTAACAAAACCTACAACCATATCCTTTGCAAATTCCTTGTTAACCTCAAAGAAAACATTATTATCAGCAATATTCTGTAATACTGCTCTTCCATCCTTAACAAAGCCATCAAGGTTAGGAATTACTCTGTTAAGATCATCTGTACAATCAATAGATGCATCAACCTGATTATTTGATGGAAGCATATCAATAAGTGTTCTTATCTGACCTAATACAGCTGCATCATCATCACACACTCCATCTACAAGAGAAGTATTTGCACTTAAATATTCTGCATTAGCTGTGTCAAGCTTTGACTGATTATTACCATCTAAAGCATTTGGACTATTGACAAAAAGCTTTGAACCCTCAGCTGTCATAAATGTAAAGTCAGTAAGTGCAGGTATAAGTGCAGTACCACCACCGCAGTTACCAAATATAGCAGTAATCTGTGGAATTACACCTGATGCAAGAGTCTGCTTCAAGTAAAGCTCACCAAATGCATTCATAGCATCAGTAGCTTCCTGAAGTCTAAGACCGGCACAGTCAATAAGACCAACAACCGGAGCACCTACCTTCATAGCCATATCATAAATCTTTGCAATCTTCTTAGCGTGCATTTCACCAACAGCGCCACCAAGTACTGTTGCATCCTGGCTATAAACATAGACAATCTTGTCATTGATAACACCATATCCGGTTATAACACCATCTTTTGGAGTATCATTTTCCTGCATGTTAAAGTCTGTGCTTCTTGCTGTAACATATGCACCAACCTCAACAAAGCTTGCGTCATCAAGCAAAGCGTTGATTCTGTCACTTGCTGACATAGTAAGTTTGTTACTCATTTTACGTCCTCCGTTAAAATTTATTTTAGGCTTTATCTAAAAATAAAACCAATTTAATCCGATTATAATAATAACCTTTTTCGCCTTATTTTTCAAGCTAATCTTCCAATTATTTTCATTCTTTACCATAATATCCACACTAAATATACCACAGTAAAAAATATAAGCCCTTTCTAAAATGAAAGGGCTTACTTTTTTAATCCTTTTTAAGAGAAAACTTACTACTATAAGTAGTATTATCCGGTGTTTCTACTTCAACTTCACTATTTTCCACTTCTGTAGATTCAGTATTCAAATTACTATCTAAGTCATTTTGAATATTGTTTCTTGCATATAAATTTTTAAATATTGGATCATTCTCTAGCTTATTGTTAACAGGTTCGTTTAATGCTTTTATACGTGCTTCCTTATCCTTTTTATATTCTCTATATCCTAAAAATGCAAGAATTCCAAATAGTATAGCTAGAAATGCTGCTATACCTAGCAACAGGATAGACACAATTCTTTTTTGTGATGTATCAATATCAAACATATAGGCATCACCTGTTGAAGAATATCCGTAATATGAAAGAGCCTCTTTGTAATAACCTATAATTTCGGAATCAACTTTTCTTACTGTGCCTGTAAATTTTACAGTGGTAGGTTCCGGACAAGAATCATCCATTAAATAATCAAAAGTATCATCAACCAGTTTATCTATCTGATTATACTCTTTTGAATCCTTCTTTGCAGATAAAGAAATTATCTCTCCTGAATCCAAAACCGCAAGAGCATGATAAGTAATCTTTGTTCCGGTTCTTTTGCCTCTCTGTGTAAGCTCGGCATACCAATCAACAACATATGTAACCTCTATAGAAACATGTTCACCAACTTTAAGCTCTTCCCCATTTTCAATCATTTGATTTATATCTTTTGCTTCTCCGGTAAAGATATACTTTGCATCTTTCATCATTATTATCACAACAACTAAGCATACAACAGATATTATAACATTTTTTACTATTCCATAATCTTTACTATTCATCTTTATCCCCCGTGATTTAAAAAATTTACTTTTGTTCAGCTAAAACTTCTTTATTCTTTGCCAAATAATCTATAAGTGATATTACAGTCAAGGCAAGTGCTGCATATATGAGAACATTTTCAATAACAGCTACTACACTTCCACCAAAATCACACATTACAACAATAATCATAATCATCTGAACAACAGTTTTTACTTTTCCCCACCATCCTGCAGCTATTACAATACCATTATCTGAAGCTACAAGTCTAAATCCGCTTATTATAAACTCTCTTGCTATTATTATAATTACAACCCATGCAGGAATTCTGTCAAGCTCTATAAGTGCAATCATAGCTGAACATACAAGAAGCTTATCAGCCAGTGGATCCATAAACTTACCAAAGTTGGTTATCAAATTATACTTTCTTGCAATTTTTCCATCAAGCATATCAGTTAAGCTAGCTATGATAAATATGGCAACTGCAATCCATTTTCCGTATGGAATTGCATCAACCATAAGTGCTACTAAGAAAAATGGTATTAATATAACTCTTAATATTGTTAATTTGTTAGGTAAATTCATTATTCTACTACGCCTCCTATTAAGTCATAAGGACCAGCCTCATCTATTCTCACCTTAACTATTGTACCAGATATCAGTTCGTAATCACAGTTAAGAAATACAAGTCCATCAACATTTGGTGCATCTTTATATGTTCTTCCAACATAAACATCATCATCAGGAGAATATCCTTCAACAATAACATCCAGAATCTGTCCTACTAATTCCTGATTCTTATCGTAAGAAACCTCCTGTTGAAGCTCCATTATCTCATCTCTCCAAACATTTGCCAAATCTGCAGATACCTGATCTGGAAAATCAGCTGCAGGAGTACCATCCTCTCTCGAGTATGTAAATACTCCAAGTCTATCAAGTTCCATCTCATCAATGAATTCCAGAAGCTTTTGGTGGTCATCTACGGTCTCTCCAGGGAAACCTGTGATAAGAGAGGTCCTTATTGCAATATTAGGAACCTTAGATCTAAGCTTTGATATGACTGACTTGATAGACTCCTTATCTGTTTTTCTTCCCATTCTGTGAAGTATATTATCCTCAGAATGCTGTAGAGGCATATCTATGTATTTACACAGCTTATCCTCTGTAGCATATAAATCAATAAGCTCATCATCAATTTCTTCAGGATAACAGTACATAAGTCTTATCCACTCAATACCTTCAATCTTTGCAAGCTCTTTAACAAGCTTTACCAGGGATTTCTCACCGTAAATATCTATGCCATAGCATGTAGTTTCCTGAGCAACAAGAATTAGCTCTTTTATCCCTTGAGATGCCATATATTCAGCCTCTTTAATAAGCTTTTCCATAGGAACACTTCTATATCTGCCTCTAATATGAGGAATCACACAATAGGTGCAAAACTTATTACAACCCTCTGCAATTTTAAGATATCCCATAAATGTTCCAGATGTAATAACCCTGTTAGAAGCAACCAAAGCTAATCTATCTAAGTCATCATATATTGAAACCTTTGATTTACCCTTTGATTCTTCGAGCTGTTTAATAACCTGAATTATCTTATCAAAGCTTGAGGTTCCAACACAGGCATCAACCTCAGGAATTTCGTCAAATATTTCATCCTTAAATCTCTCAGCAAGACAGCCTGTAACGATGAGATATTTTAATCGTTCCTTCTTTAATTCGGCCATTTCAAGAACAGTATTCACACTTTCTTCCATGGCATCATTAATAAAGCTACATGTGTTGACAACAACTACATCTGCCTCTGATTCATCATTGGTTATATTATAATTATTATCTCGAAGCAAACCTAGCATTGCCTCACTATCACAAAGGTTTTTGTCACAACCCAGCGATACCATTAAAATATTCATATACTAATTCAAACCTGCTTCCACACAATTATTCATAAGCATAGCTATAGTCATAGGACCAACTCCTCCCGGAACAGGAGTTATAGCTCCTGCAACAGGCTCAACAGATGCGTAATCAACATCTCCGCAAAGCTTATTATTCTCATCTCTATGTATACCTACATCTATAACTGTAGCACCTTCCTTAACATAAGATGCATCTATCATACGAGGCTTTCCGATAGCCACAACTAATATATCTGCCCTCTTGCAAACTTCTTTAAGATCCTTAGTTCTTGAATGACAGATTGTAACAGTACCATTTTCTCTAAGCAAAAGCATACTCATAGGCTTGCCTACAATATTACTTCTTCCAATTACAACACATTCCTTACCGGATATCTCAATATTTGAGCGCTTAAGAAGTTGTATAACTCCGGCTGGAGTACATGACACAAATCCCTTCTGTCCAATACTAAGAGCACCTACACTTGCCGGATGGAAACCATCCACATCCTTTGATGGGCTAATAGCATTGATAATCTTTTCCTCATTAATATGCTTTGGTACCGGTAGCTGAACCAAAATGCCATGAACACTATCATCCTTGTTCAACTTATCAATTATACCAAGAAGCTCTTCCTCAGTGGTCTCCTCAGGAATCTCATAAGCAAGTGACTTTATTCCTATATACTCACAAGCCTTCTTTTTATTACCTACATATACAGTTGAAGCAGGGTCATTACCAACCTGAATAACAGCCAGACATATTTCTTTACCATTAGCCTTTAATTCTGCAACCTTTTCCTTAAGCTCATCCTTTATCTGCTGGGATATAAGCTTTCCATCAATAATCTGCGCCATTTCAATATCCTCCATTTTATTCATAATTATAATTATTATTTTTCATATGTTGTATACCATTCAAATCCACCAATGTCGTCATGTACAAGAAAATTACACATATAATACTCTTTTTCATCAACAGTGAAAATATAGTAAGTAACCATTGAGGTTTGTCTTACCTCAGGATTTCCTAGCACTTGAACAACATCCTGAATATTAACACCTGTTTCAGTAAACAAATGTTGCTCTTTCCTTAAATACTTTGCATCAGCTGATAGCTTGGAAATCTCATCAATATATTTTAAATCAACCTCATCTTCAGCTGTCATCCAACCATTACGACTATGATGATATGAACCCAAATAATTTCCACTCTCATCATAAGCCTCAACAACCAAGTCATTCCAATAATTTCTTGTATCAACAGCGGTATACAAATCACTTATTTCCTTAGTTAAGGTAGCCACATTTGATATATTAGATGATTTGTATTTAATTTTAGCAAAATAATATATATATGTTCCATCTGACACAGAAATATCAATGTTATATTTTTGCTCTAACATAGATAAATCCGTATCTACCACTTCATTAATATAGTTATAATATTGAATATCAAAGTTATTACCTTTGTTCTCTGTTGAGCCGAAGGAAGAACCATCTATAATAATTTCATTCATATAGCTTGACACATAGTATTCAAAGCCATACTCTTCGTCCTTAAAGTAGCATATTGTATTCTTATCATCACGTTCTTCAGTTCTTAATAAAGTAGCCTCACCATATTCATCATTAGCAAATTTAACTATTTCCTTTTCTGATGCAACCGAGCATCCTGTTAATGATAAAAATAACAGTGAAAAAACAATTAATGTTATAATTCTTTTCCCCATAATATCCCCACAATAGTCTAATAACACTTAGAACAAACCATTAATTACACCATTGTCATCAACAAATATTCTCTCAGCAGCTGGAACCTTAGGAAGACCCGGCATAGTCATAATAGCTCCTGTAATAGCAACTACAAAGCCTGCACCTGCACTCACATAAACCTCTCTAATATTTACAGTAAAGCCTTCAGGTCTACCAAGTAAAGATGCGTCATCAGACAAAGAATATTGATTCTTAGCCATACAAACAGGCACATTTCCCATACCCATAGCCTCTATTTTAGCTATTACATTTGAAGCCTCTGATGAATAAGTAACATCTTTTGCACCATAAATCTTGGTTGCTATAGTAGAAATCTTTTCCTTTATAGATAAATCATCTTCATAAAGAACCTTGAAATTACTTTCCTTTGTTTCAAGAGTGTTAAGTACAGCATTCGCAAGTTCAATACCACCTTCGCCACCCTTTTCCCAAACATTTGCAAGAGCGAAATCACAGTTTCTTTCCTCACAGAAATTCTTAACATACTCAAGCTCTGCTTCAGAATCTGTAATAAATCTATTAAGAGTAACAACAACAGGTACTCCATACATTTGAAGGTTCTCAATATGCTTTTCAAGGTTAACAATACCCTTTGAAAGAGCCTCTAAATTCTCATTATTTAAGTCAGCCTTTGGCACTCCACCGTTATACTTTAAAGCTCTAACTGTAGCTACAAGAACAACCGCATCCGGCTTAAGACCTGCCATACGACACTTTATGTCAAAGAATTTCTGTGCACCAAGATCAGCTCCAAATCCAGCCTCAGTAATTACATAGTCTGCTATCTTAAGAGCAGTCTTAGTTGCTCTAACAGAATTACAGCCATGTGCAATATTAGCAAAAGGTCCACCATGAACAATAGCAGGTGAATGTTCTAAAGTCTGTATGAGATTAGGCTTAATAGCATCCTTAAGAAGAGCTGCCATAGCTCCTACACAATTAAGTTCTCCTGCTGTTACAGGCTCATTATCATAATTGTATGCAACAATTATCTTTGATAATCTGTCCTGCAAATCATTAATATCCTCTGCAAGACAAAGAATTGCCATAATTTCAGATGCAACAGTAATAACAAAACCATCCTGACGAACAACACCGTCGGCCTTCTTTCCCATACCAACTATAATACTTCTAAGAGCTCTGTCATTCATATCAAGACAACGCTTAAATACTATTCTCTTAGGATCTATTCTAAGAGAATTACCCTGATGAATGTGATTATCCATTACAGCCGCAAGAAGATTGTTTGCTGAAGTAATTGCATGGAAATCTCCTGTAAAATGAAGATTCAAATCCTCCATAGGAACAACCTGAGAATAACCACCGCCCGCTGCTCCACCCTTTACACCGAAGCATGGACCTAAAGAAGGCTCTCTTAAAGCAATTATAGATTTCTTACCAAGCTTATGCATAGCCTGACCAAGTCCTACAGTTACTGTAGTTTTACCCTCTCCTGCCGGAGTTGGATTAATAGCTGTTACAAGAATTAACTTACCATCCTTATTATTCTTAACTGAATCCATATACTCATCAGATAACTTTGCCTTGTACTTACCGTACATTTCAAGGTCATCCTCCGTAATACCAATATTTGCAGCAACTTCTTTAATATTAAGAAGCTGCGCCTGCTGTGCAATCTGAATATCTGTTAACATATTTTAAAACTCCTACTTTCTTTTTTATTTATAAATTATTCTCTACGTAATTATCAAATTCTTCAAGGGTCATAAGTACCTTTCTAGGCTTTGTACCCTCCTCAGGACCAACAACTCCTGCATCAGATAACTGATCCATGATTCTTGCAGCTCTGTTAAAGCCAATCTTATATACCCTCTGGAGCATTCCTATGGAAGCTTTATCCTTTCCTATGATGAATTTTCCTGCATCCACAAAGTATTCATCCACATCAGGCTCAGCTCCTCCCGAACCAGGAAGTCCTGAAGCACCTGTACTGGAAATCTCTTGTGTAATCTTATCATCATATGCAGTTTCACCATTCTTTGACTTCAGGAAGTCAACAACGCCTGCAATCTCATCATCTGACAAAAATGCACCCTGAACTCGTACAGGCTTTGGATAACCCGTTGGATAAAAAAGCATATCACCCTTACCGAGAAGCTTTTCTGCACCATTCATATCAAGAATTGTACGTGAATCCACACCCGATGAAACTGTCATGGCAATTCTTGAAGGCACATTTGCCTTTATCAAACCTGTAATAACATCTACAGAAGGTCTTTGTGTGGCAATTACAAGATGAATTCCTGCCGCTCGAGCAAGCTGTGATAATCTTACAATAGCATCTTCCACCTCGTGATGAGCAACCATCATAAGGTCAGCAAGCTCATCTACAATAAGTATAATCTGAGGTAATTTCTTAATCTCCTCATTACCTTCCTCGCATCCGGTAACAGCTTTAACCTTTTCGTTATAACCCTGTAAGTTACGAACATTATACTGAGCAAAAAGCTGATATCTGTTAGTCATCTCCATAACAGCCCAGTTGAGTGCTCCTGCAGCCTTCTTAGGATCAGTTACAACAGGAATAAGCATATGAGGTATTCCATTATATATACTAAGCTCAACCTGCTTAGGATCTATCATTATAAGCTTAACATCATCAGGCTTAGCCTTATATATAATACTCATAATCAGTGTATTAATACATACGGACTTACCTGAACCTGTAGCTCCTGCAACAAGCAAGTGTGGCATCTTGGCAATGTCAGCAACCACAACCTGACCACTTATATCCTTACCCACAGCAAATGCAATATTTGAATTATAATTTTTAAAATTATCTGATTCTAATAAATCTCTAAAATAAACAGCTGAGCTTTCTTTGTTTGGAACCTCTATACCTATGGCTGCCTTGCCAGGTATAGGAGCCTCAATTCTTATATCAGCTGCAGCAAGATTAAGCTTGATATCATCAGCTAAGCTAACAATCTTATTAACCTTAACACCCTGTTCCGGCTGAAGCTCATATCTTGTAACAGATGGACCACAGCTATAATCTGTTACAGTAACATTAACACCAAAGCTTTCCAATGTGCTTTTTAGCTTCATAGCTGTCTCTCTTACAGATGCTTCGTTATTAGCACCAGCCTTACCTTTTCCTGATTTAAGTAAGGATAAAGGTGGGAAGATATATTCTCTCTTTACTTCCTGAGCCAGATTTGTTGGAATATCTGATTTTTCAACATCAGCTGTAACCTTAGCATTATCACCAGAAGCGTTTGATAATGATTCATTCATTGCGCTGGCACTAACACCACTTATGGCTTCTGCAACATCTGCTGTAGCCTCGGCAACCTCAGCCTGTGATTCCTTTGTCTTTCTAGGCTTTCTCTTTGGAGCAACATTTACGCTCTCATCTGTACCACTGCCAAAATCATCATCAAAGTTAATCTCTAATTCTATTTCTTCGCAATTAGGTCGAAGAGTTGTAACAGGCTTATTAAAGAAATCTGTTCTTACTCCACTAACATCCACTGGAGCATCACTTTTAACAGCATCATCAAGAGTAAAGAAATCTGTAGCCTTTATAGGCTCAAGCTCGTGAACCTCTTCAGAAGGAACTATACTATTCTTTGCTTTTTTATGTCGGGCTTTCTTCTCCTTTAATTCCTCTGATTCAAGAACCTTTACATTATCTAATATGTAATCCTTTTTTCTACCTCTTATCTCACTATCAGTAAGCTTTGCTAACTCCCCGTCGATGTAATCATCATCCTCATCATCGTCATCAACAGCATCCATTCTTGCTTTCATTGTATCTAAAATTGATACATCCATAACAACTATAATACCAATAATAACAAGTAATACTGTCACTATGATACAACCGGTAAAGCCAGTGAGCTTATAAAGAATAACCAACAGACCACCTAATAAAACTCCGCCCCCCTGCTTATTCTCTGATCCATTCTTATAAAGTGTCTTTATTGACTCTCCATCAGCTCCACTTATAAGCTGACAGATAAAAGCTAAAGCTACTATGAATATAGCAACACATAGCACTCTCTTAATAACCTTTCTATGTGCTCCATTTGAAAATAAAAATGCAGCCGACAAAAATATGTAAAGTGGCAAGATATATGTTACTGAACCAAATAATCCAAATAATATCTTAGATATAAAATCTCCAACTACTCCACACCATCCAAAATTACTACAAATTAAGAATACTGTAACTGCAAGATAAACGAATACATAAATCTCATTTTTTCTAGAAGGACCATCATCCTCGACTAAAGCAGCTCTTGCTGCAGTCTTTCTGTCCTTAGTATACTGGTTATTGGAGGAATTCTTTCCCTTGGAATTCTGACTTGTATTTCTTGTCGAAGTCGACTTACCTGTCTTCGAATTACCAGTTGACCTTCCTTTGTTATTAACGGTTTTATTATTTCCCGCCATTTTTTCTCTCTCCTTTTACCTATGTAGCTTTATAGCTGCCAAAAATCAACAGCTTAAAGCTTACTTATAAATAATCATACTAAGATATTTTACTATTTTTCCTTTGATTTATCAAGTCATATAACTCATTAAAAGCCTCTTTAATTCCGCCCACCTTATTAATCAATCCCACGTCAACAGCTTGCTTACCAACTAATATAGAACCAATGTCTTTAGTAAGCTCCTGTGTATTAAACATAAGATTTTGTAAATCCTCTTTCTTTACACCAGAATGAGCCACTGTAAAATCCAGTATTCTATCCTGCATTCTCTCAATATACTCGAAATTTTGCTTAACTCCTAATACCATTCCACCTACTCTTATAGGATGTACTATCATAGTTGCCGAAGGAGCGATAAATGTTACATCACCTGATACAGCCAGAGGCACACCTATGGAATGACCTCCACCTAAAACAAGACAAACCTTTGGCTTGCTTATAGAACCTATCATCTCAGCTATGGCAAGTCCTGATTCAACATCACCACCTAAAGTATTAAGAATAACCAAAAGTCCATCTATATCATCACTTTCTTCAACAGCGGCTAAAAGCGGAATAATGTGCTCGTATTTGCTGGTTTTTGATGTTTGAGGACTATTTTCATGTCCTTCTATTTCACCTATTATATTTAGCAAATGTATTCTATGCTTATATTTGTTATTATTAAGAATGATTTGACCAAAATCTGTAATAAGCTCCTGATTACATTTGTTTATATCGTTATTATCTGTTTTTTCCATAATTCATCTAAACCTCCAACATTATAATTTGCAATTATGTCAGATAATATACCTATAAAAAAACAAGAAGATTAAACGCCTTTCTTACCAAAGACAATTTAATCTTCCTGTTCATAAAATATGAAATTCACCCCAAAGAAAATCTTATTGACACCAAACTCAATTAGATTAACCATGATTATAATAACAAAAAGAGGTAACCTTTAATAGCCACTAAAAGTTACCTCTTTGACGCTTATCTAATTATCAAGCATATATTACATAGTAAGAACTATTTCATTAACATCAGCAAGCTCTGACTCTAAGATATAATTTGAATCCATAGTCTTTCCATTTAAAGTAAGACTTGAGTATCCACTCTCTGCCCCATTAGGATTTAATACCTTAATGTTAAGCTTCTTTCCTCTAAAGTCCTTAGCTATACTAAATTCCTTCCAATCACTCGGAACAGAAGGTGCAATCTTAATACCATCAAAATCAGGTCTCATACCGAGAATACCCTCTACGCAACCTACCATAACAGTTGAAGCTGTACCTGTAAGCCAATGAACATGTGAACGACCCTCAAATGGTGATTCAGTACTCTCAGTAAACTGTCCATGACAATATGGCTCAAGCTTACGAATCTCAGCCTTATCATTCATAGATGCAGGTGAGCTGTTAGCAAAGTACTCAAATGCTCTATTTCCATGACCCATAAGTGCCTCAGCAAGGATAATCCAACCCTGTGGCTGTGAGAAAATACCACCATTCTCCTTTGTTGAAGGGTTAAAGAGAAGCATAAGAGCGCCATCAAAGGCATGATCAACATATGAAGGAGCCATTACTCTACAGCCATATGGTGTGCTAAGCTCTCTGTGAACTGACTCTAAAGCAAGCTCAGCCTGCTCCTTAGATGCCAAACCACTGATTACTGACCATGACTGTGGGTTGAGCCACATATTTGCCTCAGGATCATGCTTTGAACCAATAATCTGTCCATCCTCTTTATAGCCTCTTATATATCTGTCTTCCTCCCAGCACTTAGTCTGGATAGTATCTCCTAATTCCTTCTGAATCTTATCAAGATATGCTATATACTCAGTATCATTCTTCATCTCTGAGAACATACGAAGCACAGTCATAGCATAGTAAAGCTGCATAGCTACAAATGATGACTCACCCTTCTTACCAAGTCTTAAGCAATCATTCCAGTCTGCATGAAGTCCAGCTGGCATATTGTTATTTCCAAGACGATTCATAGAGAAATCAATAGCTCTCTTAAGGTGCTCATAAACTGTACCCTCTCCGCCATTAGCAAATACAATAACCTCATCTATGAAAGCTGTATTACCAGTCTCAGCAATATACTTATATATAGTTGGGAATAACCAAAGAGCATCATCAGCTCTATATGCAGGATGTCCTGTAGCCTTTACATATGATGGGTCATCTGGTGTATCCTCATGACCAGCATTATGGTCAAACTTTACAAGTGGAAGTCCACCACCGTTATCAACCTGCGCTGAAAGCATAAAGCGAATCTTATCCAGTGCCATCTCAGGCTCAAGGTGAATAATTCCCTGAATATCCTGTACAGTATCTCTATATCCGTAGCCATTTCTAAGTCCACAATATGAGAAGGAAGCAGCTCTTGACCAAATAAATGTCATAAAGCACTGATAAGCATTCCATGTATTAAGCATAGCATTGAATGACTCACTAGGAGTATTAACCTGCAGATGGTTAAGCTTTGCATGCCAATTAGTCTTAAGCTCCTCAAGCTCTAAAGAAGTCTGATTAGCAACATCTTTATATGTAGCTAAAACCTCTTCCTGCTCCTTATCATCCTTCATACCAAGGATAAATGCTATCTCCTTACTCTCTCCCGGAGCAAGTGTAATCTTTGTCTCTAACGCACCACAGCTATTTGAATTATAGTTAAGTGCATTTGTTAAATCGCCATTCTCAACACATACCGGATTACCATAAGAATGATATCTTCCTAAGAATACCTCCTTATCACCACAGTAAGTTGAAACCTCTGCGCCTACAAGACCAAAGAATCTTGTAAATGTAGTATTACCATCTAAAGCCATACCCTTATTTACATTCTCGTTTATAACCTGCTTAATTCTATCACCCATAAAATAAGTTCTAGTGATAAACAGAGTATACTGAAGGTTAACCTGGTCCTGCTCATAATTATTATCATTTGTGAATTCACAATAACCGATTACTGAAAGATTTCTCTCATTGTCAGAATTATTTGTTACCTTTAATTTCCATACTTCATGAGTCTTATCAAGTGGTACATAATATAAAGCCTCAGAATCAATACCTGAATAGCTAGCCTTAATATTAGTATATCCTGTACCGTGATGACACTCACTCTTGTACTGGGCCAAATCCTTACCTACTGGCTGCCATGATGCTGACCAATAATCCTTTGAATCATTATCTCTAAGATAAATATATCTTCCAGGCTGGTCAAAATTATTAAATACATATCTTATTATTCTACCATTTGCACCTGACTTTACGAAACTATATCCTCCTGCATTGTTTGATATAATTGCACCGTACTCAGGTGATCCAAGGTAATTCGCCCATGGGGCTGGTGTGTCTGGTCTGTCTATAACATATTCCTTGTTTGTCTCATCAAAATAACCAAATCGCATGTAATGCCCTCCTATATTTTATGTATCCCCACATAAAGCAGGGATACAAGTTCATTCATAGATTTTATATTCTAATAATTACTCAGCATCCTTTAAGCTAAGGCTTACCTTACCCATTCTATCAATCTCAAGAACCTTAACTCTAACCTCATCGCCGATATTAACAACATCCTCAACCTTCTCAACTCTGTTGTTAGCAAGCTTTGAAATATGGATAAGACCATCCTTATTTGGAGCAAGCTCAACAAATGCACCGAAGTTCATAATTCTTACAACCTTACCCTCGTAAGTCTTACCAACCTCAAGTGGATCAACGATTGAACGAATAATCTTAAGAGCCTTGTCCATACCTGCCTGCTCAACACCACAGATAGATACTCTTCCTTCATCATCGATATCAATCTTAACACCTGTCTCCTCGATGATTGCGTTAATAGTCTTACCTCTCTGACCAATAATCTCTCCAATCTTCTCTGGATCAACTACAGTCTGGATAATCTTCGGAGCAAACTCTCCAACCTGTGGTCTTGGCTCTGCTATAGCTGGCTTCATACAAGTGTCCATGATAAACATTCTTGCCTCACGACATCTTGCGATAGCACCCTCTACGATAGGTCTTGTAAGACCGTGAATCTTAATATCCATCTGAATAGCTGTAATACCCTCTGTAGTACCAGTTACCTTAAAGTCCATATCTCCAAAGAAGTCCTCAAGACCCTGGATATCTGTAAGAAGCACATAATCGTCATCAGTATCTCCGGTTACAAGACCACATGAGATACCAGCTACCATCTTCTTAATAGGTACACCGGCAGCCATAAGTGCCATACATGAAGAACATGTTGAAGCCATAGATGTTGAACCATTTGACTCAAATGTCTCTGATACGGAACGAATAGCATATGGGAACTCCTCCTCAGTAGGAAGTACAGGGATAAGAGCTCTCTCAGCAAGTGCTCCATGTCCAATCTCTCTACGTCCAGGTCCTCTAGATGGCTTAGTCTCACCAACTGAGTATGAAGGGAAATTATAATGGTGCATATATCTCTTGTTTGTTACGTTCTCATCAAGACCGTCTAACTTCTGAGCCTCTGAAAGAGGTGCTAAAGTTACAACGTTACAAATCTGAGTCTGTCCTCTAGTGAACATAGCTGAACCATGTACTCTAGGGATAATATCGGTCTCTGCAGCAAGAGGTCTAATCTGAGTCATCTGTCTTCCATCAGGTCTCTTACCATCCTTAAGAATCATCTTACGTACAGTCTTCTTCTGATACTGGTAAACAGCCTCATCAAGTACAGCTAACCAGTCCTCCTTATCAGCGAAGGCCTCCTCAAGCTTGTCCTTAATCTGTCTAATATTCTCTTCTCTAACCTGCTTCTCATCAGTGAATACTGCAACCTCCATCTGCTCTGGAGTAACAATTTCCTTAATAGCTGTGAAAAGCTCATCAGGTATAGCACAGCTTGTATACTCATGCTTTGCCTTACCACACTCAGCAACTATCTCATCGATAAAAGCGATAACCTTCTGATTTAACTCGTGAGCTGCATAAATAGCCTCAATCATCTTAGCCTCAGGCACCTCATTAGCACCAGCCTCAATCATGATAACCTTATCTCTTGTTGAAGCAACTGTAAGTTTAAGATCTGATACAAGATTCTGAGTAGCATTTGGATTAAATACGAACTCACCATCAATCATACCAACCTGAGTTGTAGCACATGGACCATCAAATGGAATATCTGAAATAGCTGTAGCTATTGCTGAACCAAGCATAGCTGTAAGCTCAGGTGAACACTCAGGATCTACTGACATAACCATATTGTTAAGAGTAACATCATTTCTGTAGTCCTTAGGGAAAAGTGGTCTCATAGGACGGTCGATTACTCTTGATGTAAGGATAGCATTCTCACTAGCCTTACCTTCTCTCTTATTAAAGCCTCCTGGAATCTTTCCAACTGCGTAAAGCTTCTCCTCATACTCAACTGAAAGTGGGAAGAAATCAATACCCTCTCTTGGCTTCTCTGAAGCTGTAGCTGTTGATAAAACAACTGTGTCTCCGTAGTGCATTAAAGCTGCACCGTTTGCCTGCTTTGCAACTCTGCCAACATCAACTCTAAGAGTTCTGCCGGCAAGTTCCATCTCGAACTTCTTATACATAATACATACTCCTTAAAAATTATTTTTCATTAAGACACCGAAACAACTGAAAATGGCACTTATTTATTACTAAAATACCATTTTCAGTAGTCTCGGTTGGGTCTTAATGCAATCTATGTAATTATATCATTAAAATATAGGTTCTTCAAGCATAAAATAAAGGTATTATGATTTATTTTTGCGAATTTTAGTTTAATTTTACTTAAATAATTTTCGCATTTACTTAATAAACTAACAACACCTTTATTATGTGAATATATTATTGTTATTATAAAACTGCACTGTCATTTAAAGAGGTAATTATAGTAGACCTTGTAGGCTCTAAACCATCACCATACTTTGCAAGAATCTCCTGGGCCGTTTTTAGCATATCCGCATGGTTATATATATCTGCCAGCATAAATAACATCTCACCACTTTGTCTTATACCAAAGAAATCTCCCGGACCTCTTAGCTTTAAATCTTCACTGGCGATAAAAAAGCCATCATTAGAATTCTCCAACACCCTAAGTCTGTCCATAGACTCCTTACTTTCCTTGCCATTAATAAATATACAGTAAGACTGTTTCTTTCCACGACCAACACGGCCTCTTAGCTGGTGAAGCTGGGCTAGACCAAATCTTTCAGCATTCTCAACCATCATAACAGTTGAATTTGGATTGTTAATACCAACCTCTATAACTGTTGTCGATACTAAGACATCAATATTTCCGGCAATATAGTCTTCCATTATAGAATTCTTTTCATCTGCCTTCATCTTGCCATGAAGCATGGCAACCCTTACATTTGATGGCAAATTAGCCTTCATGGTTTCCGTATATTCAGTAACATTAGTAAGATCCATAGTCTCACTTTCCTCAACCATAGGACAAATTACATATACCTGTGAGCCCTCTTCTACCTGTGATGCTATAAATCTATAGGCTGTATTTCTATAATTGGTTCCAACTACACAGTTTTTAATAGGTTTTCTACCTCTAGGTAGCTCTGAAATAACAGATATATCAAGGTCTGCATACATAATTATAGCTAAGGTTCTTGGAATAGGTGTGGCACTCATAACAAGAGTATGTGGCGCATCACCCTTTGCAGATAGCTTCTTTCTCTGATTAACGCCAAAACGATGTTGTTCATCAGTTACAACAAGGCCAAGATTATTATATTCTACCTTGTCCTCTATAAGTGCATGAGTTCCAATTACCAAATCAATGTCACCGGATTTTAAACCATCATATATATGACGTTTTTCCTTCAACGGCGTAGAACCAACTAAACAAGCTGTTTTTATGCCGTATTTCGCAAACATTACGCTAATTTCCTCATAATGTTGTTTTGCAAGAACCTCAGTTGGAACCATCAAAGCCCCCTGATATCCTTCTTTAATACAAGCAAACAATGCTGCTTCTGCCACAACAGTCTTTCCGGACCCAACATCTCCTTGAACCAGTCGATTCATAACATTTTCACTACCCATATCAGCTAAAATATCTTCGATGGCATTTTGCTGGCCCTTAGTAAGGCTGAAGCATAAATCATTCACAAATTCAGCTACATTCTTACCCTGCACAATCTTATGGGTATTAGATATCTTTATATTCTCTTGTTTTAGCTTACTCATATCATAAAGGAATTTATAAAATTCATCAAAGGCAAGCCTTTTGATAGCATTCCTTAGTACAGTTTCATTCATCGGAAAATGAATATTCTCATAAGCTTCACTAATATCCATAAGTGAATAATCCCTTTTCACATCCTCTGGTAGATAGTCCTCTAATCTAAATATCATCTCTCTGGTGCTTATGATAGCCTTTTGAAAGGTTTTATTTGACAGACCAGTGGTAAGCGGATATACAGGTTGCATCTCCTGCCTCATATCCTCGTATTGCGCTAACTTATAATATTCTGGCATATCCATAACACGCATATTATTCTTAACCTTTACAGTACCGACAAAAACGTATGTATCTCCCCTATGAAGTACATTTTTTAGGTATGGTGAATTAAACCAGGTTATTTTAATATTACCTGTATGATCCTTGGCCGTAATATTAGTCAGGGTAAGTCCTCTAACCTTTCTTGTATCCACATAAGAAGATATGACAGCACAAATAGCCTGGCGTTCACCTATTACCGTATCCTTAATCTCAACCGGCTCCCCATAAGACAGATAATTCCTAGGGTATGTGTGTATTAAGTCATCTACAGTATGAACTCCAAGCTTAGCAAAAGAGGCAGCAGTTTTCTCGCCTATACCTTTAATTGTGGTTATGTTATCTGTTAATTCCATTTCTCTCCAAATAAGCTGCTTAATCACTCTACATTATTGTATATTTCAAAGCCTAGTATTTTTATAATTGTACCATCCTGGTAACCATCGTCGCTGTCAAAGTCAATTCTATGTATATCTGTCACACTATAAACTATAGCCTTATATTCAACGGAACCCCCATCTTTATAACGCAAAGGAATAGGTATTAATAAAATAGCAACTATTATAATTATAGCTATAATCAATTTCTTTTTCATTATTATTTCTCCTAAAGATATAACCTATCATAAATTATATTTTACCATCATTCAAAAATCAATATCTTACAATTTGAAGTTAAACAAAAATTGCGTAGTGACATCTCACTACGCAATCATTAAAGTCTTATTCAACTGATAGTATATAATAATATACCGGCTGATCACCTGGGTGAAGTTCTATCTCATAATCAGGATATTCCTCCTCAAGAACAGCCACGAGAGCTTCTGCATCTTCTTTAGATACATCCTCACCATAGTATACACTTAAGAGCTCTGAATCTTCATCTGACATTTCCTTAACAAGCTCTTTAATAACCTCAACTATATCAGTACCTACTGACTTAATTCCGGTATCATCAATACCCATAAAGTCGCCGATCTTAATCTCCTTGCCATCTACTGATGTGTCTCTTACTGCATAAGTAACCTGACCTGACTTAACTGCTGACATAGCTTCAGTCATGCTTGCCTCATTGTCCTCAGCAGACATACTTCCCTCGAATCCAATCATAGCTCCTATACCCTGAGGGATAGTCTTAGATGGAATAACAATAACATTCTTATCATCCTCTATAGAAGCAGCCTGATTGGCAGCTAGAATAATGTTCTTATTGTTAGGAAGAACAAATACTGTCTCAGCATTTACATTAGCTATGGCACCAAGAACATCCTCAGTACTTGGGTTCATAGTCTGACCACCCTGGATAATATAATCTACGCCTAAATCAGTAAATATAGTATTTAGACCCTTACCCACAGAAACTGCAACAAAGCCATATGGCTTCTTAGGAGTATTAGCCTTAGCCTCTACAGCATCCAGCTCACTTTCCTTAGCCTTCTGTCTATCCTGCTCCATAATAACCTTCTCACGGTGCTCTTCTCTCATATTGTCAACCTTCATATTAGTAAGCTGACCATATTCAAGACCCTTTTCAAAGGCCTGACCAGGATGATTAGTATGAACATGAACCTTTACTATCTCATCATCTGATACTACAACTAAGGAATCACCTATAGAACCTAAAAATTCCTTGAACTTAAGCTCTATATCCATATTCCACTCCTTCTCAAGAAGGATAATAAACTCTGTACAATATCCAAAGGTAATATGAGATGTATCAATATCCTCTGAGCTTACACTTGTACTAGCACCAGTCTTTGGAGCAGCCATAAGCTTATCATCAACTATCTCCTTACCTGTAAGTCCATTATATGCTCCTATAATAAACTCCATAAGACCCTGTCCACCAGAATCAACAACACCTGCCTCTTTAAGAACAGGAAGCATATCAGGAGTCTTAGAAAGAACATAGTTACCATGCTCAATAACCTTCTCTCCCATTTCTTCAAAGGTTAAGCCTTCTGCAGCAAGTTCAACAGCCTTTTCAGCAAGTCCCTTTGCAACAGTAAGAATTGTACCCTCCTTAGGCTTCATTACTGCCTTATAAGCTGTCTCAACACCTCTTACAAATCCATCAGCTAATACATTAGTAGTGATTACCTTCTTATCCTTAATCTCCTTACAGAATCCTCTTAAAAGCTGAGATAAAATAACTCCTGAGTTACCTCTTGCACCTCTAAGTGAACCGCTGGAAATAGTCTTGGATAAATCAGCTATTGTTGGATTAGATAATGCTCCAACCTCCTTAGCTGCGGCCATAATAGTTAGGGACATATTAGAACCAGTATCTCCATCAGGTACCGGGAATACGTTAAGTTCATTGATATAATCCTTATTTCTCTCTAAATTGTACGCACCTGCAATAAATGCCTTTTGAAGCATCTCTGCATTAATTTTCTTAATAGCCACTTTAAATTTCCTCCTACTAATCTATAACCCTTACACCTTCTACGAAGATGTTGATAGCCTTTACAGGCATAGATGTCATCTCTTCAAGAGAATATCTTACTGTACTTATGAGATTGTCACATACTGTCGAAATACTTACGCCATAAGCAACGATAATATGGAAATCAATTGTAAGCTCATTATTTTCACTTATCTTTACATTAACTCCCTTACTAACGCTATCGCCCTTAAGAAGCTTAGCGATACCATCCTTCATACTAATAGCTGCCATACCTACGATACCAAAGCAGCCAAGTGCCGCGTGACCTGCATACTGGGCAATTACTTCATTTTCAATAATTATTTCACCGTTCTCGTTAGACATATATCCACTCATGAATGTTACCCCCTTATTATTTATATAAATATTTTCATTATAAAATGCACTTAATCAATTATCATTCGCGCATACATAATCATCATAATTATACCCATTGCAATTAATTTAATCAAGTAAAACTAACAAAATATAATAATTTGAAAAAATTATGAATTTTTTTCTTGCATATTATATTCTTTTTTGTTATTATATGTACGTTGCGAGTTTACAGTATAAGTAAACTAAATGATTTGTCAAGGAGGTGCTAACAGTGGCAAAGTGCAGTATTTGTGAAAAAGGTGCTCATTTCGGTAACAATGTGAGCCATTCTCATAGAAGATCAAACAGAATGTGGAAGTCAAACATTAAGTCTGTTAAGGCTATCGTAGACGGATCAGCTAAGAAGATTTACGTTTGTACATCATGCTTAAAGTCAGGAAAAGTTGAGCGTGCTTAATTTACTTGGTTTATTGGCATAAGAAAAACCGGTCATTGACCGGTTTTTCTTATGCCTTTTTGTTTATAGCAAAAAAATGTGCGCATTTTACTTTCTTGGCCGACCTGCCTAGGGTGGGTCCACGCCCACACTAAAACGGTGGGCTTAGTCCCCACCACTGTCGCGGCCGGAATGAAGATTATGGCGCACATCTTTTTAAGATTATGTAAATTATTAAAAATTAATAGAAGCTATACCCTATATCATAGAAAGCTGGATTCTCTTCTTCTCTAAATCTACAGCGAGTACGGTTACATCAACTACATCTCCTACACTTACAACTTCAAGAGGATGCTTGATGTATTTGTCGCTCATCTTTGAAATATGAACAAGTCCGTCCTGATGTACTCCTATATCTATGAAAGCACCAAAGTCGATTACATTACGTACAGTACCCTTAAGCTCCATACCCTCTTTAAGATCCTTCATCTCTAAGACATCGCTTTTAAGGATTGGCTTTGGCATCTCCTCTCTTGGATCTCTACCAGGCTTTTCTAATTCGCTAATTATATCAATAAGGGTTGGTTCACCAATTCCTAATTCCTCAGCAATTTTCTTTGTATTGCTTACCTTCTTAGAGATACCCTTTAATCCTCCAGCCTTAAGCTCATCATCAGTAAGACCAAGCTTAGTCATAAGTGCCTTTGTTGCCTCATAGCTTTCAGGATGAACTGATGTATTATCAAGAATTTCATCTCCACCATTTATTCTAAGGAAGCCTGCACACTGCTCATAAGCCTTTGGTCCAAGCTTTGCAACCTTAAGAAGCTCCTTACGATTCCTAAACTGGCCATTTTCTTCTCTATAGCTAACAATATTCTTTGCAAGAGTCTTATTTATACCTGAAATATACTCAAGCAAGGATGCAGATGCAGTATTTAAATCTACACCAACGCTATTTACACAATCTTCAACAACGCCTGTAAGTGCATTGCCAAGATTCTTCTGATTCATATCATGCTGATACTGGCCTACACCTATAGACTTAGGGTCAATCTTTACAAGCTCGGCAAGTGGATCCTGAAGTCTTCTGGCAATAGATGCAGCAGATCTCTGTCCTACATCAAAGTTAGGGAACTCCTCTGTAGCAAGTTTGCTGGCAGAATATACAGAAGCTCCAGCCTCATTTACTATTACATACTTAACATTTGCCTTTATTTCCTTTAAAAGCTCAACTATTACCATCTCTGACTCACGGCTTGCAGTACCATTTCCAAGAGAAATTAAAGTTATACCATACTTATCTATAAGCTTCTTTAATACAGTCTTTGCCTCTGCAACCTTATTCTGTGGGGCTGTAGGATAGATAACAACTGTATCAAGAACCTTTCCTGTAGGGTCAACTACAGCAAGCTTACAGCCAGTTCTAAATGCAGGATCCCATCCAAGTACTGTCTGTCCTGCAACAGGTGGCTGCATAAGAAGCTGGTGAAGGTTTTTACCAAATACATTTATAGCACCTTCCTCTGCCATCTCAGTAAGCTCATTTCTGATCTCTCTTTCGATAGATGGAGCTATAAGTCTCTCATAGCTATCCTCAACTGCTTCAGAAAGATACTTTGCACTATCATGGTCCTCATTTGTAATAATCTGACTCTTAAGATATTTTATAATATCAGCTATAGGAGCCTCAATCTTAACAGTAAGAATCTTTTCTGCCTCACCTCTATTTACAGCAAGGATACGATAACCTATCATCTTCTTTATATCTTCTTCAAAGTCATAATACATCTCATATACTGACTTTGCCTCAGGATCCTTTGCCACAGATTTAAGCTTACCCTTAGCTCTGGTTAAATCCCTAAGCTTAGTTCTGTAATCAGCCTCATCAGCATAAACTTCAGCAAGAATATCCTTTGCTCCTGCTATAGCATCCTCTGCAGTAAGAACCTCTTTTTCCTCTGAGATATAAGCTTCAGCTTCTTCTAAAATTGTCTTATTAGTCATCTGCAAGCTTATAATATTTGCAAGACCCTCTAATCCCTTTTCCTTTGCAATAGTTGCTCTTGTTCTTCTCTTAGGACGGTATGGTCTATACAAATCCTCTAGGGCAACCATTGTCATACAATCTTCTATCTGCTTCTTTAATTCATCTGTCAGCTTCCCCTGCTCCTCAATTGTAGAAAGAACAGTACCCTTCTTATCCTCAAGATTTCTAAGATATGTAAGTCTCTCATCAAGTGTTCTAAGCTGCTCATCATTAAGAGAACCTGTAACCTCCTTACGATATCTGGAAATAAACGGAATGGTATTTCCCTCATCGATAAGCTCAACCGTCTTCTCAACCTGCCATACCTTAACATTTAATTCCTCTGCAATAATCTTCTCAATATTCATAATTTCTCTCCTGTTCATATATATTACAAGCACTTGGAACCATATAATACATTACAAATGCCTATAAACTAATTTAATTAAGTACTAATGTATTACATAACATCCATGCTTTTATATTCGGCACTTTCGAAATGTTTCAAATATTCAGGGTCTTTCTTCATCTCAACCATCTGTTTAAAGGCGTGAAGAATCATTCTTTCCTTATTACAATTGTTTGGATTTTTCCCTATATCATAAAAATAATTATATTTATTCATTTGGGCAAAATATAAATCTAGCAAAGAAAAATCACCACATTTAACAGTACCTTTAAGAGTTCTATTAACTACATAATAGTTAAATTCCTCCAACAGCTCCTGATCCTGAAGCATATCCTGCCATAAGGTCGCAGCAAATTCTTCAGTTTCTCCCACTGATAATGCAAGAGCCTTTAAGTTTTCAAATGATTTAATTTTACCAGCGTTATAAAGAATCATATCATCCACCCTTTTACTTAGTTTTATTCAACCCGTAACGCCACTTAACAATTGCAACTCCAATTATTATTACGTAACCAACCACACTTAATATGTCCGGTGTTTGATTAAGAAAGAAATAACCTAATATAGCTGTTGTTATTACTATGGAAAAATCAAAAACTGATATTTCCTTAGCCGGTGCATAAGAATATGCTTTTGTTATAAGCACCTGACCTCCTGCAGCACTAAGGCCACACAGTATTAGTATTAATATTTGTTTAACACTCATAGGTGCACAATTAAATATCATATACGGCAATGTACATAATGTAGAAAACATACTGAAATACAATACTATAATCATACTTCTCTCACCCTTAAGCCCCAGTTTTCTAACATATGTATACGCCATACCTGCTGCGCAACCGCCTATAAAACCTATAAACGCGGGTAATACTTCCACGTTAAACGAAGGCTTTATAACAAACAAAGCTCCAATAAATGCTATAATTACAGCTGTCCATTCAAATTTATTAGCCTTTTCTTTTAATATGAAGAAAGAAAATATGATGGCAAAAAATGGTGATAGCTTGTTTAATATAGATGCATCTGAAATATTAAGATTATCCATAGCATAAAAATTACAGAAAACACCTATGGTTCCTGCCAAGGAGCGCAAAAACAAGTCCTTGAAGTTTCCCTTTTTACACTTATAGTCTCCACCTGCTTTGGTTAAAGCAATTAAGGCTACTATGAGAGCTATAACATTTCTAAAAAAGCTCTTTTGTATAGATGGTAAATCCCCTGCTAACCTAACAAATAAATTCATAAATGAAAAGCACAGCACTGAGCCCAGCAAACAAATCACACCCATTGCATAATTGCTTTTAGGTTTTATATTCTTTTCTAATTCGATTTCACTCATATCTAAATATTCTATTTACAAATAACTACTTCTACATTTTCCATAGCCTTCTCATAAAGCTCCTCTATCTTACCAACCAAAGCCTGCTCTGATTCTAATATCTTATCAAGCTTAGGTCTGGTAACTGGATGCTTTGCAACAAAGGTTGTACAACAATCTTCGTATGGCTGAATTGAAGTCTCATAGGTTCCTATCTTCTCAGATAAATCTATAATTTCCTGCTTATCCATACCAATACAAGGTCTCATAACAGGAAGCTTGTCGGCAGCCAAATCAATTACAGATAAGCTCTGTACAGTCTGACTAGATACCTGTCCTATACTTTCTCCGGTAATGATACATTGACAATCATTTGCCAAAGCCAGCTCCTGAGCCATCTTATAGAATACTCTCTTCATAATAATGGTTAACTCATCATGTGGACAGTTATCATATATTGCCAGCTGAACATCCGTAAAATTAACAATATGAAGCTTAATTGGTCCTGAATACTGAGCTACAAGCTTTGCTAGGTCAACAACCTTCTGCTTTGCTCTCTCACTTGTATATGGTGGTGCATGGAAATATACAGCCTCAAGCTCAACACCTCTCTTAGCAATCATATATGCAGCCACAGGACTGTCTATACCACCTGATAAAAGTGTCATGCCCTTTCCATTAGTTCCAACAGGAAGACCACCTGGACCCGGAATTGTCTTAGAGTAGATATATGCTATATCTCTAACCTCAACATTTATCATAACCTGAGGATTATGAACATCAACCCTCATCTCTGGAAACTTATCTAAGAGTACAGCACCAATTTCACAGTTAAGCTCCATAGATGACATTGGATAGCTCTTATTTACTCTCTTTGCATGAGATTTGAAGGTGAAATCCTTATTTGCAAATTCATTATCAACATACTCTACAACTGCTTCAGATATCTTCTCAAAGCTTGTATCCTCAACTACCACTACAGGACAGATTCCTACAACACCGAAAACCTTCTGAAGTGCAGCTATAACATCATCATAGTCATAGTCAGAAAGAGCTTCTACAAATATTCTTCCATATTCTCTTCTAACATCAAAGCTTCCTAGTCTCTTTAACAAAGCACGCATTCTCTTACACATAATTTCTTCGAATACGTATCTATTCTTGCCCTTTGTTCCAATCTCAGCATATTTTACTAAGAACATCTTATAATTCATAATTTCCTCCGTTTAAACCTAAGATAGCATACAGCTATCATTCTTATTTCCTAATATATCTTCTAAAAACTGGTAATATTTCCTCTATACACTTTAGTGTATAATCAACCTCTTCCATAGTATTGGTCTCACAAAAGCTGAATCTAAGTGTTGATTCTAATCTTTCCTTAGGTAGATTAATGGCTTTCAATACACTACTTACATTTGTCTTATTAGATGAACAGGCTGAGCCTGAAGAAACATATATACCCTTTTCCTCTAAAGCATGAAGCATTACCTCACTTCTTATTCCTACGAATGTTATACTGGCAATGTGTGGCGCCTCTCCAGAATTATTGAATACATTTTCCAGTTTAGTTACCTTGCTTATAAATGTATCCTTCAAATTCCTTACATATTCCATCTTAGTTTCATGATTCTTATACATAAGCTCTGCGGCCAGTCCCATACCTGCTATAGCAGGAACATTCTCAGTACCTGAACGCATAGCCTTTTGCTGCCCCCCACCATACATAGTTGGTCTAATTAGTGTCTTATCTTTAATATAAAGAACTCCGGAGCCCTTAGGACCATGTATCTTATGTCCACTTATACTAAGCAAATCAACGCCTAATCTCTTTGGAGAAAACCTAAGCTTACCAAAAGCCTGAACACCGTCAACATGAAACAAAATCTGAGGATTGTAGGTTTTAACTATCTTAGAAATCTCTTCAATAGGCTGAATGGAACCAATCTCATTATTAACATACATCACTGATACAAGAATTGTATCCTCTCTCAACGCTGCTTTCAGATCATCAAGCTTAATAATTCCTTTATCATCCACTCCAATATAGCTTACCTCATAGCCTTCCTTTACAAGGAACTCTAAGGTTGCACTTACGGATGCATGCTCAATATTTGTTGTAATAATGTGCTTTCCCGCACGTCTGTGTGCCATAGCTCCACCTATTAAGGCAAAATTATTTGCTTCCGTTCCACCAGAAGTAAATACTATCTCCTTTTCCTGGCATTTAAGCTCTGTAGCTATACGACTTGTTGCTTCCTTTATGTATTTTTCTGCTTCAACACCCTTCATATGTAATGATGAAGGATTACCGTAATCCTCCTCCAGAAGCTTAATCATAAGCTCCTTTACTTCCGGATATACCTTTGTTGTTGCCGCATTATCAAAATAAACTTCCATCTTATATCTATCTCCTTAGTTCCATTAGCGAAACATCTAATTAACTACTCATCTATCTCAAACATTATTATAGAAAGAATTGCTAGACCAGCAGTCTCAGTTCTAAGTATACGATTGCCCAAGGTAATGCATTTTGCTCCCATATCCATGGCCATATCAACCTCTTCTTTGGCAAAGCCTCCCTCAGGACCTATAAATATACCCAGGCTCTTCTTTCCTTTAATACCCCTAATTATTTGTCTTGAATACTCAAGACCCTCAGCCTCCTCATAAGGAATAATATTCATATCTAAGGTTTTTGCATACTCTAATGCTTCTTTAAAGCTCATAAATGGTTTTACCTCAGGTATAATACCTCTTCCGGATTGTTTGCCTGCGCTTTCAGCTATTTGATTATATCTGTCTATTTTTTTAGACACCTTCTTATCTTCAACCTTTACAATGGTTCTTTTAGTCATAACAGGTACAATCTCATAAGCTCCAAGCTCTACAGCCTTCTGAATTATCATCTCCAGCTTGTCCGACTTAGGCATACCCTGGAAAAGAGTTATCTTAGTGGAAAGCTCAGCGGAATTCTTTAGAACATCTTCTATTCTGGCTGTAACCGAATCATCGTCCATATCTATAACAGTGCACTCATAATCAGTGCCATTACCATCACTAACTAATATTTTCTCACCCATGCGAATTCTCAGCACATTTTTAATATGATTCACATCATTGCCTGTTATTATTATATTGTCTACAGCATTTGTACAGCCGTCCACAAAAAATCTATGCATGTATATTTACCTCATAAACGATACTAAAACCTTTGTAATATTAACACATTTTATATTCTTATTCAATGTTAATAATAAGATATAGTCTATATTTTAGCAAAGTAATTAAAACAAAAAAAGAGAGGCAAAAACCTCTCCTTTTATAAGTATTATGGAGCAACATATTCCTGTGAACCATCGTTATACTTTAACCAATAACCACCATTATCACAATCAGGTATTGTCTCTACTACATATCTCTCTGCCTCTGTAGCAGCTGCTGTTGTGGCTGGCGCCGCTGTTGTAGCCGGTGCAGCTGTTGTAGCTGGTGCCACTGTTGTAGCTGGTGCTGCTGTTGTTACTGAGCTGCTGTTGTACTCTCTTCAGTAGTTAAAAATATAACTATGACAATAAGAATAGACAAAACACTTCAGGAAGAATACAATATATTATCAGCAAAAACAAATCGCTCAAGAAACGAACTAATCAGTATGGCACTTCGTTATGCATTAGACAATATGGAATTACAGAACAAATAAAAAATAGAGGGTTTCCCCTCTATTTTTTATTTGGCTATGATAGATACCCAGTCATTCATATGTACAACATCTATTATTTCAAATCCATTTCCAAGAAGAGCTTCCTTAACAGCCTCTTCCTTCATATCTATAATACCTGATGTTATAAAATATCCACCATCCTTAAGAAATGGTCTTACAACCCCTGATAAAGGTATGATAACATCCGCCAAAATATTAGCTACAACAATATCATACTTATTGCCACCATTTACATCCAGTGCCATCTTAGAAGTTGCTTCACTTACCTCAAGAAGATTACCACAGGTAAGAACAAGCTGTTCCTCAGTCATATGATTTACTTCACGATTCTCAATACTTGCTCTGACTGCTACCTCATCTATATCCATACCATGAACAAAGCCTGCTCCCAGCATAACACTAATGATAGATAGTATGCCGCTACCAGAACCTACATCAAAAACTGTATCCCCTGACTTAAGATATTTCTTAAGCTGACCTATGCACAGCTTTGTGGTTTCATGAGAGCCTGTTCCAAATGCAATACCAGGGTCTATTTCTACAACCATATCCCCTTCCTTTACATCATCAAGCTCCTCCCAAGTAGGCTTTATAACAATATTATCATATAACCTAAATGGTTTAAAAAACTGTTTCCAGTTATTTATCCAATCCTTGTCCTCTGTATTACTTAAGGTAATGTCCTTTGTACCTACAGGTAAAAACTCTTCAAGGCGGGTAAGTTCTGCAACTATATCCGCCTTTAAAGTGTCTAGATTGAAGCTATCATCTATAAAGCATGAAACCTTTGCTGTTCCATCATCCTCTCCCTCTACGAGAGGAATATCTACAAACATAGCTTCTTTCTCTTCATCTGTAAGTGGAACATTATCCTCGATCATAATCCCCTCAACTCCCAATTCATCTAAGAAAGCGCTGAGAATATCAACTGCCTCAACAGTTGTATCGATAGTTAATTTTGTCCACACCATATTTTATAATCCTTTTTTAAATCCTTTTTTCTTCTTATGGTCACCAAAGCTAAAACCACCTGCTGAATCCTTTGAAGATCTGGCATTTACTGTAGTCGTATTAGCATACTGGTTAAGAATAGACTTCTGCTCCTCTGTAAGCTTATCAGGAACCTGTACAACAAGTGTTACATAGTGATCTCCTCTAACATTCTTATTTCTAAGAGTAGGAACACCCTTGCCCTTAAGCTTAATCTTTGTATCAGTCTGTGTACCAGCCTTGATATCTATCTCATAAGGGCCATCAATTGTATTGATAGTAACCTTACCACCTAAAGCAGCCTGTGTAAAGCTGATAGGCTCTGATGAGTAAATATCATACTCCTGTCTCTGGAAGGTAGGATGTCTGTCTACAAGAACAGTTACAAGAAGATCTCCTCTTCCACCGCCGTTAATACCAGGCTCACCCTTCTCTCTAATACGTATACTCTGACCATTGTCTATACCTGCAGGAACTGCAACCTGAATCTTCTTCTTTGACTTAACAAAGCCTGATCCTGCACAGTTACTACACTTAAATTTTATAAGCTTTCCTGAACCACCGCAGTCCGGACATGCCTGAACTGTTCTAGCCATACCAAAAAGTGACTGCTGAGTAAATACAACCTGACCCTTACCTGCACACTTTCCACAGGTTTCAGACTGATGACCAGGCTGGCATCCATTACCCTTACAAACATCACACTCATCCTTAAGAGGAAGCTCAAGCTCCTCCTGAGTACCAAATATAGCCTCCTCGAAGGAAACTCTAACTGTTGTCTTAATGTTAGCTCCCTTCATAGGACCTGTCTGCTGGCGATTTCTTGAGCCACCACCAAACATATCTCCGAAGATATCTCCAAAAATATCTCCCATATCAGCAAAATCAAAGCCACCAAAACCACCTGGTCCTCCATTTTGGTCAAAGGCTGCATGACCATACTGATCATACTTAGCCTTCTTTTCAGGATCAGACAATATTGCATATGCTTCTGCTGCTTCTTTAAATTTCTCTTCTGCTTCTGTATCACCTGGATTTGTATCCGGATGATATTTCTTAGCAACTACTCTGTACGCCTTTTTAATCTCAGCATCTGTGGCGCCCTTAGTTACTCCAAGCACTTCATAATAATCTCTCTTATCAGCCATCTGAATTCACCCTTAAATATACATTAATCAGTTACATTGTAAGCTTATTCTCACTCCCGGATGTAACCGGGAGTAAACAAAGCTTTATTTAGTCTAATATATTATTAAATCTCCTTGTAATCAGCATCTACAACATCATCATCTGAGAAATCAGGAGTACCTGTACCTGTACCTGCATTTGCACCAGGACCATTCTGCTCGTAAAGCTTAGAGAATAAAGCCTGAGCTGAGTTCATAAGAGTCTCCTTACCTGCCTTAATCTTCTCTACATCGTAATCAGTCATTGCGTCTGGGTCAGTTCCCTCAATTATCTCCTTAAGAGCCTTTAAGTCAGCCTCAACCCGAGTCTTCTCTGAACCTGAAAGCTTATCACCAACATCTGCAAGAGCTCTCTCAGTCTGGAATACCATAGCGTCAGCATCGTTTCTAGTCTCGATAGCTTCCTTACGCTTCTTATCAGCTGCCTCGTACTCAGCTGCTTCCTTAACTGCTCTCTCGATATCCTCATCTGAAAGTGAAGTACCTGAAGTAATTGTAATGTGCTGCTCTCTACCAGTTCCAAGGTCCTTAGCTGAAACATTTACGATACCATTTGCATCGATATCAAATGTAACCTCAATCTGTGGAACACCACGTCTAGCTGGAGCGATACCGTCAAGTCTGAATCTACCAAGAGACTTGTTATCTCTAGCAAACTCTCTCTCTCCCTGAACGATGTTGATATCAACTGCATCCTGGTTATCCTGAGCTGTTGAGAAAATCTGGCTCTTGTTTGTAGGAATTGTTGTATTTCTCTCGATAAGGTGAGTAGCGATACCACCCATAGTCTCGATAGAAAGTGTAAGTGGAGTTACGTCGAGAAGAAGAATCTCGCCTGCACCTGCATCACCTGCAAGCTTACCACCCTGGATAGAAGCACCGATAGCAACACACTCATCTGGATTGATACCCTTGAATGGCTCCTTGCCAGTTAACTTCTTAACCATCTCCTGAACAGCTATAATTCTTGTAGAACCACCAACAAGAAGAACCTTATCAAGCTCTGATGGTGAAAGTCCAGCATCCTTTAATGCTGTCTGTACAGGTATCTTTGTTCTATCAACAAGATTTGCAGTAAGCTCATCGAACTTAGCTCTTGTAAGATCCATATCAATATGCTTTGCACCCTCTGGTGTAGCAGTGATGAATGGAAGGTTAATATTTGTAGTAGTAGCTGATGAAAGCTCCTTCTTAGCCTTCTCTGCAGCTTCCTTAAGTCTCTGCATAGCCATCTTATCGCCTGAAAGGTCGATACCCTCGTTCTTCTTGAACTCAGCTAACATATAATCTGTAATAGCGTTATCGAAATCATCACCACCAAGCTTATTATCACCTGATGTAGCAAGAACCTCGATTACACCATCACCAATCTCGATGATAGATACATCGAATGTACCACCACCAAGGTCGTATACCATAATCTTCTGCTCCTCTTCGTTATCAAGACCGTATGAAAGAGCTGCTGCTGTAGGCTCGTTGATAATTCTCTTAACATCAAGACCTGCAATCTTACCAGCATCCTTAGTAGCCTGTCTCTGAGAGTCTGTGAAGTAAGCAGGAACAGTGATAACTGCCTCTGTTACCTTCTCGCCAATATATGCCTCAGCATCTGCCTTAAGCTTCTGAAGAGTCATAGCTGAAATCTCCTGTGGAGAATACTTCTTATCATCAATAGTAACCTTATAATCAGAACCCATATGTCTCTTGATAGAAGCGATAGTCTTATCTGCATTAGTAACAGCCTGACGCTTTGCAGCATCACCAACAACTCTCTCTCCTGTCTTTGTAAATGCTACTACAGATGGAGTTGTTCTCTGACCCTCAGCATTAGTGATAACAACAGGCTTACCACCCTCCATAACAGCAACACATGAATTTGTAGTACCTAAATCAATACCTATAATCTTTCCCATTTTTATAATTCCTCCATTTTATATAAATATTTTAGTTTGCAACCTTAACCATACTGTGTCTAAGCACCTGGTCTTTGAACATATAACCCTTCTGCATTTCTTCTGCAACTATATTCTCACCGAAGTTCTCATCCTCAACGTGAATTACAGCATTATGAAGCTCTGGGTCAAATTCTTTGCCTTCAGCATTCATAGCAGCTACACCAATGCCCTCTAATGTGGTCATAAGCTGCTTGTAGATCATATCTACTCCCTGCTCAAAGCTTCTATCCTTATCTTCCTCAGGAATCATAAGAATAGCTCTCTCAAAGTTATCTACTACAGGTAGAAGCTTTTCTAAAACCTCCTTAGCACCTATATCGTACATCTTCTTTGATTCTTTCTCAGTTCTTTGTCTTGCATTTTCAAACTCAGCTAAAAGTCTCTTATACTTATCCTCGTTATCCTGCGCAAGCTCCTTAGTTCTCTCAAGTTCAAGCAAAAGCGCCTTACTTCCTCTTCTGCTTCCCTTTGGTACTGGCTTTGGCATTGCATTATCCACTGCCTCCTGGTTATCAGCTGGTACCTCAACTGTAGTATTAATCTGTACGTCCGTGCCCTCGCTAACAGGAGCATCATCAGTTACGTTAACATCTTCTACTATCTCTTCAGCGCTTGTCTGCTTAACCTTTTTAGTCGCCATCAGTGTTCACTCCTTTGCCTTTCTTAAATATGTCATCTAACTCAATAGTTAAATTCTTAAGTGTACTAACTACCTTTTTGTAGTCCATTCTCTTAGGTCCAATGATACCTATGGTTCCTGTTGCTCCTTCAGGCATCTTATAAGTAGCCGTTACAAGAGAACAATCCTTCATATTTTGAACCGGGGTTTCATCACCTATATAAACCTGAATTCCTTCTTCGCCATCATTATTAACGGTCTTTTCAAGAAGATTGGTTAACTCATTCTTATTTTCAAAAGCTTCAAGCAACTCACTTGTCTTACTAATATCTCCAATCTCAGGATATTTTAGTATGTTAGTTGCTCCGCTTGTGTATATCTCAAGCTCATTAGCCTCGTGTATAGCCTCAACTATACCCTGGAAAATATGTTCAAGTATGACATCATATTCTCCTGCCTGTTTCTTCATGGCTTGTATCATTTCCAGATTGATATCCTCAAGAGCTGCCCCCTGTAAAAATGTATTAAGCAAAATATTAAACTTTAGTACATCTTCATTATCTAAAGGGACATTTACAGGAATCATCTGATTCTTGATTATATTACCCTCTACAACTATGACTGCCAAAAGATTGTCAAGATCCACCTGAGATAACTGAATAAACTTAACAGTTTTGCGGTAATTTGGAGCTGTTACCATAGTTGCATAATTAGTATTATATGCCAAAACCTTGGCAACCTGCTTAAGCATAAGCTCCATTCTATCCACTCGCTCTAACAGTGTGCTTTTAACCTCTTCAATCTCTTCTTTTTCTTCCATAAGATTATCTACATAGAATCTGTAGCCCTTATCTGTGGGAACTCTACCAGCCGAAGGATGTGGAGAATAAATATAACCCAGCTCTTCCAAATCAGCCATCTCATTTCTGATGGTTGCAGAGCTTAAATCCAGGTCTGTATACTTTGAAATTGTCCTTGAACCTACCGGTTCACCTGTTTCAAGATAGTTAGCAATGACAGCTTTAAGAATCTTTTTCTTACGCTCATCAAGCTCCATGTCATCCCTCCTGTCTTATTTATTAGCACTCACCAACATCGAGTGCTAACCTATAGTTAATATACTCCCACCAATAGCTTTTGTCAACCTATTTTCGGTATTTTAAACTGTGAATTTAATATGAAAACAAAAAACTCAGACCAAAAAATAGTCTGAGTTTGATTATTCAACAAATATAAGCATTTTTAGAGTTTTATTTCTTTAATTTCATACTCTTTTTTATCAAAGAATAACAGGTCTTAGCATCACCTTCAACAAATGAAGCCTTCATAATTAAGCATCCTTCACCTTCATAGCTTATAGCCACTATCATTTTCTTATCTTGAATAAGTCGCGCAATGCTTTTATAGCTCATGCAACGCTCTCTGCCATCTGATTTAATAATAAGTTTATCCTTAATTTCTACTGTAACAGTTGGATTATTACCATTATGTTTTTCGTGAAATGCATTTAAGCCATCTTTAATCGCCTTTTTTACTTTTAAAAAAACAACAATATCTAATACAAAAACCAATATAAGATATGCTAAGTATTTAATATTACTAAAGGTATATGCTGTAATAATAAAATACAGTGATATAAAAAATGAAATCAATATATTCCTTATAATATATCCTCTTAACACCAACAATATATATTTTCTTTGTACCTGGTCGTCATAGACGTACTTATTAGTCATTACTATCCATTACTCCTTATCCAGAAGAAAATCTGCCAAAATAACGTTGCTGACATCAATTCCCATATCTGTAAGATAAATTCTATCCTCATATGTGGCCATAAAACCTTGGTCAATATATTTTCTAAGTACCGGACCATAAACCTCGTATATATCCTTTTTGAATCTTTCCTCAAAATCTGTTCGACTTATACCACACATCATTCGAAGTCCAAGGAACATAAATTCCTCCATACGAGAATCGATATACATAGGAGTAACATTTTCTCTCAATCTTCTGGTTCCATCATTGTAGAGCAGTTCAAGATTTGGACAATCATTAAACTTGGTAGATATTTCTTCCATAGTATTAATGTAATTCATAAGCTTAGTTATGTTATTAAATCTTTTTCCCTGAAAATATGAGGAAGCACCTAAGCCAAAACCAATATACTCTCCGCCTGTCCAGTAAACCATATTATGCTTACATTCAAAGCCCGGTCTGGAATAATTAGAAAATTCATATCTTTCATAGCCGTTAGCAGCCAGAAGCTTCTTTGTTATATCATACATACGTCTATCCATCATCTCAGTAGGCAGTGACTCAAGTATAGCCTGATCACAGGCAAACGGCGTTCCCGGCTCTATAGATAAAGAATAAGCAGAAATATGCTCAGGACCAAACTCCATCACTCTTGATAATGTGTCTACATAGGAATGAATTGTTAGTCCCGGAAGTCCTGACATAACATCTACGTTAATATTATTAAAGCCTGCACGTCTTGCTGCCTTAAAGCTTGCAACAAACTGGTCATAATTGTGAAGTCTTCCTAACTTATTAAGCATCTCATCATCAGCAGATTGAAGACCTATACTTATTCTATTTATTCCGGCACTTCTATAGCCATTTAACTTTTGATGTCTAAGAGTTCCCGGATTAGCTTCTATAGTAATCTCAGCATCCTTTTCCAGCTTAAAGGTTTTTCTAATAAATGCCATAATATTAGTGATAAGACCTTCGTCCAATAACGAAGGTGTTCCACCGCCAATAAATACACTTCTCACAATATACTCATCAGCAATAGGTGCATATAATCTAATCTCCTGACACAATGCATCAACATATCTAAGCATTGTGCCATAGCTCTCTCCATCAAAGGATAAAAAGTCACAATATTTACATTTTAATGCACAAAATGGAATATGAATATATAAGCTTACATACTTTTTCATCAGTAACTACTCCCTTATACAGTAAAACACCTAAAACTACATTAAATATTTACTCTTCATCTAGTTTAAGCACACTCATGAATGCCTTCTGAGGTATCTCAACATTACCTATCTGACGCATTCTCTTCTTTCCTTCCTTCTGCTTCTCTAAAAGCTTTCTCTTACGTGTGATATCACCACCGTAACATTTAGCTAAAACGTCCTTACGCACAGCCTTAACCGTTTCTCTGGCGATAATCTTACTTCCGACAGCTGCCTGTATAGGAATCTCGAAGAGATGTCTTGGAATCTCCTCCTTAAGCTTCTCACACATTTTTCTTCCTCTCTCATAAGCTGTATCCTTATGTAATATGAAGGAAAGTGCATCAACCTCTTCTTTGTTGATAAGCATGTCCAGCTTAACCAAATCAGACTTCTCATAGCCTTTAAGCTCATAATCAAGAGAAGCATAACCTCTCGAGCGTGACTTAAGTGCATCAAAGAAATCATATATTATCTCATTAAGAGGAAGGTCGTACTTGAGCAATGCACGGGTAGTCTCAAGATACTCCATACTCTTATATATACCTCTTCGCTCCTGACAAAGCTGCATTATAGCACCAACATATTCTGTTGTGACCATAATTTCTGCTGAAACAAATGGCTCTTCCATATATTCAATCATGGATGGATCAGGAAGATTGGATGGATTAGTAAGCTCTATTACCTCTCCGTCAGTTTTGTGTACCTTATATATAACGCCCGGAGCTGTTGTTACAAGATCAAGGTTATACTCTCTCTCTAAACGCTCCTGTATAATCTCAAGATGAAGAAGGCCTAGGAAACCACATCTAAATCCAAAGCCTAAAGCAATGGATGTCTCCGGTTCAAAGGTAAGCGATGCATCATTAAGCTGAAGCTTCTCCAAAGCATCTCTAAGGTCCGGATACTTTGCTCCGTCGGCAGGATACATACCACAGTAAACCATTGAATTAACCTTCTTATATCCTGGCAATGCCTCCTCACATGGATTATTTGCATCAGTAACAGTATCTCCAACTGTTGTATCCTTAACATTTTTTAAGCTGGCTGTAATATATCCAACCATTCCTGCTGAAAGCTCCTCACAAGGAAGGAACTGACCAGCACCAAATATTCCAACCTGAACAACCTCTGCCTCAGCACCGGTTGCCATCATCCGAATCCTAGTACCTTTTGTTACTACACCGTCGAATACTCTGCAGAATATTATTACTCCTTTATAGGAATCATATAAGCTATCAAATATAAGTGCTTTAAATGGTTTATCATTATCTCCACATGGAGCCGGTATCTTATGAACTATCTGCTCCAAAACCTCTTCTATATTGATACCATTTTTTGCTGAGATAAGTGGCGCATCCTGAGCCTCAAGCCCTATAATATCTTCAATCTCGTTGATAACTCTGTCAGGGTCTGCAGATGGAAGGTCAATCTTATTAATTACAGGCATAACATCAAGATTATGATCTATGGCAAGATAAACATTAGCTAATGTCTGTGCCTCTATACCCTGAGCTGCATCAACAACAAGTATAGCGCCCTCACAGGCAGCTAAGCTTCTTGATACCTCATAGTTAAAGTCCACATGACCCGGAGTATCAATAAGATTAAAAATATACTCCTCACCATCATTAGCTTTATATACTATACGTACGGACTGAGCCTTTATAGTTATGCCACGCTCTCTCTCAAGGTCCATATTATCTAAAACCTGATTCTGCATCTCTCTGCTGGTAAGCAAACCTGTTTTCTCTATAATTCTATCTGCTAAAGTAGATTTACCATGATCTATATGAGCAATTATACAAAAATTTCTTATTCTGCTTTGATCCAAATGAGCCATTTATTATTCCTCTCACATATACATATTTGTCTAAAGTATACCATACAACCTCTTATAGTGACAATCTATTTTTCCGTAAGAACACTATATAATATGGCAGCCAACGGAATCATTGCATTCTTAGCCTCCTGAACTGTATTGGTCTGTGCTCCAACCTCAACCAATGAAGCCCTTGGAAGTCTGTCAAGATTATAACAGTAACCACCCACATATATTTTTCTCATCAAATCTCCATACATACTTTTGCCCTCAAGGTGCATCTTAAGACTGAAGCTTAGATTTGATGTAAGGTTAGGATTATATAAGTATCCAAGATCACCTTCCTCATTTAATCTACTGATACCATTAAAAAACATTATCTGAGCTGTAGGCTTTCCATCAATTGTTTTCACAAGTCTAACCTCATCTCTCACACCGTCTCTATGTATGTCTAAAACAACCTGTATAGATGGATGTTCTTCTAATATCTTATCAATTCCATATCCCGAATTTGTGTAAGCATAATTTCTATCTAATTTACCGTCAATAACATCATAAACTGTTCTATCATGATAGGTCTTAATACCATAGTCCTCCTCAAGTATTCTGGTAAGCTCATCACCCACACCTATTATAGAATCTTCAGTAACCCCAGGACGACTATCTGCAAAGGCTTCACTTCCATGGCTATGATATATTAAAACTTTATAATCATCCCCTGATAAATCAACAGACATATCCATAGCAAGTAAGCTATTCACATCAACATCCTCCGGTGTAATACTTGTTGAACTATCTACGGTATAGCAATTATTTATCAGAAACTCAAAATCCGTAAGTTGTTCCATAGAATAATTAATACCAATATCAAGATTATTAGCCGGCAAATTAATTACAGGGATATCAGATTCACCTTGAGTATTATCCTGAATTGATGTATTCTCAGTCCCACCTTGAACCATAGACTGATATTCACTATCTGAATCGGTTGCAGTTTGTAAATCTACATCAACACTGCCAACGTCCACTGTTTCATCTATATTGTAAGACTCAATTTGGCAACTTTCGTCCATATAATCTGAAACAATGCACCTATTATTCTCACTATTCTTAGCAGGAATAAATTCATCCATAACTCCTTCCAGGCACACATTTTTCTCACATGATAAAGGAATCACCTCATTTCTAATGCCCAAAAGAAGTATACGAGATAAACCTGAAGGATTACCCAAGATTATAAAGCAAACTATAATAAGACATACAACACATTTAAACAAATCATTTTTCATACTTCATTATATGATGAGTTCTCAATTATAATTCAAAAAATGAATTTATAGCCTCAGAAATAGTAAAGCTGATACGTTTTACTGACTCGTCTATATTCTTTGGAGTAACAAACATAGATATTAAATTCTTTTCTAAAAAATTACACGACAGATTATATTTTTCCTCATCAGTAAGCTCTATTCTGTCTCCTCCAGGCTTACTCATAAAGAAATTCAGCATATCATCAACTACTTGATTAACTATTGCCGGAACTGATATGACCGTAGGAACTCCTATGGCGATAACCTTAACACCTAACGTAGTAGCATCAAGTTTTGCTCTTTGATTCCCCACTCCTGAGCCTGGGCTTATTCCGGTGTCACATATTTGTATAGTACGGCCTAATCTGGACGGCTCTCTTGCTGCTAATGCGTCTATAGCTATTACTATATCTGGTTTAATTTTACTGCAAAGAGACTGTAATATCTCCTGAGTCTCAACTCCTGTCTGAGCCATAACACCTGGAGCTATAGCAGATAATTCTATAGAATTCTTTATAATTCCTTCTGATATAAGATGTCTTGTAACAAACAAATTATCTACAACATAAGGACCAAGCGCATCTGGTGTTACAAATCTATTTCCCATACCAACAACCAGAATTTTCTTACTCCCTTTAAGAAGCTTATCCAAATTATCTCTTAGACACTGACTAAAAAGCTGATGTACATCTTCATCCTCTTTGCAAAGCTCATCACCTTCAATTGTAATATATGTTCCAACAGGTTTTCCCAAAAGCTCTGCCCCTATAGAATTCTTAATATATATAATAGACTCTCTTATTTTTCCATTATAATTATCGATATTCTTTATCTCTATTCCATTATCTATTGAACTATCTTCTATTTCCTCATTAAGTTCTAGCGCCAAATCACTTCTTAAATATTTTTCCATAAAAAATACTACTCCTATATTATATAGAAGTAGTATTTGTATAATTTAATATATTATTCCTTTAATTAGCATCTGTAGATGTTGAAATATCAATTGTGGTTACATCTTCTGTTGTGTCCTGGATTATGCTATCACAAGCTGCCTCTTCCACTGAATATTCTTCAACAACCTCTGCTTCATCCACTGTAGCATTGCCATTGATATAAGGTCTTGTTGTACTTCCCGGAGCAGGTCCTCCCTTTGGAACATACCTTATCTCAATACCCTCTAAACGTTTTGACAAGCCTTCACTACCGGCCATCTCACCGTTTTTCGCCCAGTCAAGCCAGCCATAATCCTGACAATGAACTCTATAATATACATCATAGGTCTGCTCTAATTCTCCTGTAAGTTTGATGCATATTCCTTCTAATCTTCTGGACTCTCCAGTAGTTCCTGATAAAGCACCATCACTTACCCAATCCATCCATCCATGATCCTGACAATGTACCTTATATGTAACACTTCCGCTTATATCGGACATATTTTCAATTTTAATACCTTCAAGTCTCTTTGAGCGACCAGTTGTTCCAGACATCTTACCATCGCTTACAAATCCCTGCCAGCCTATATCCTGTACATGAGTTCTATATCTGATAAGCTCTGTCACATATGGTCTTGCTGTTGAACCAGGAGCTTCGCCACCCTTTTCAACAAGCTTAATCTCTATAGCCTCAAGTCTCTTTGCGTATCCGCTGGTTCCTGATGCCTGACCATTTTTCGCCCAATCAAGCCAGCCGTAATCCTGAGCATGAACTCTATAGTAGATATCATACTCTGCTTCTAATTCTCCTGAAAGCTTTATACGAATAGCCTCAAGTCTCTTAGACTCTCCACTGGTTCCACCCATCTGACCGGATTTCACCCATTCCATCCAACCATAATCCTGGCAATGAACCTGATAGCTAATATCTCCGGAAATACCAGTGTTATTTCTAATAATAATACCCTCTAATCTCTTAGACTGTCCTGTTGTTCCACTTGTTATACCATCATAAGCTTCAGCAACCTCCCAGCCATAATCCTGAATATGTGTCAGGTAGGCTACTCCGGCCTCAGCAGGTGCTTTAACAGGCTCTAAATAAGCGCTTACATAGCTTGTTGGGGCATTTCCACCCTTGGTAATCAGCCTTACCTGTATAGCTCTAATTTCAGAGCCAAAGCCTACCTTACCAGCAGGCGCACCATTCTTTGCCCAACCTAACCAGTTGCCTTCTCCAAGGTGAACCCTGTAATATACATCATATTTTGATGCTATGTCACCTGTTAAGCTTATATTTATAGCTTCTATAGCTTGTCCGTTTGTTGTGCTTCCTGCTATACCACCGGTAGTAACCTGGTTCTGCCAGCCACTTCCAGCCATATATGCACTATATACTATATCACCTGATACGCCTTCTTTATTCAAATCAATCTTAAAGGCTTCCATCTGCTTATCTCTGTGGTCATTCTTTCTAAAAGTAAGGAATCCGGCAGCCATCCCATTAGGAGCTGTTGAAACCCAACCGTAATCATCCATAAAAGGAGTAACCTCTAAGGTAGGAAATCCTGTATTACCTGTTCCCTTTAATTTAAGATTAAAATACTTTGCTATAGCCTTAGCATCAGCCTCTCCCATAGCCTTAAGCTTACTAGGGCTATTAAGAAACTCCGCATCAAACTTATTATTAACAAATGCATGCTCTACGATAAGAGATGGTATTCCACTCATAACACAATCTGCTATTACTGTGTAATAATCATCATCCGGCAAAATAGTAGACGGCTTAGTCTTAACTCCTCTGTTAGTAAGTCCTAATGCAGATAAATTAGCGCAAATATCAGTTGCAAGCTGATTAGTATTGCTGGCATAAGGCTCTACCACTGATCTATAAACCTCGCAACCGTTAGCTCCTGAAATCTCATAGCTGGTAGAATTGCTATGTAAGCTTACAAACAAATCTGCCTCATTAACCTCAGCAACCTGAACTCTGGCGCTTAATGATGAATACTCATCTCTATTTTGTCTGGTAAGAATAACCTTTACATTTTCATACTTCTCTAAATATGCCTTACAAGCAAGTGTCATCTCCCAGTTACTGTTCTTTTCATTGGTTTTCAACTGGGCATTACACGCGCCATTATCATTACCACCATGACCGGGATCTAAAACAATTACTATGGGATCACTAGCAGATGCCACAGAAACTATAGTACCAATTCCTTCATATCCCAGTAAACCAACAAACATTATAAAAGTCGTAATCAAAGCTAATAATCTTGTAGCAATTCTTTTAATTCTCAATTTCCCCAATTCCTTCCTTATTATTTTATGTCTATTCAACATCTACATCAGTAGGATCCCATGTCTGATCCTCAGGTATCTGTGTAAAGCCAGGCTTTCCTAAAGGCCCTGGATTAGAATCATTATAAATAGTTATTTCTGTACCTGTTGTACAATTATCATATATCCACTTTGCATCTTCACATTTTAATCTAATGCAACCATGAGAACAAAGTGTTCCTAAGTCATTATACATCTCAGTATCTAAATCATATATATCCATTGAATTATATGGAACTGAATGGAATAAATAATCTCCTGATATCTGAGAGCAATATCTTCCATACTGTCCTTTAATTAATGTAAGCCAGTCCCACTGACTCTGCATATAAAATGTACCTTCAGGAGTTGATTCGCCAGCCGAACAAATCATTGCTTTAATTGGAGTCTCACCCTTATAAATTGTAACACAGCTAGACTGTTTATTAACTTTAATGGATAATTCTCCTTCAATCTCCTGCCAATTTTCTACCTCAATAACCTCTGGCATAGACTCAACTTTAGTATCTGCCACCTGATTATTAACATCATTTACAATTCCGGAATTATTTACAACACCTGTTTCACCAACAGACTCTGTTGCTACAACAGTATTACCCGAAACACTTGAACCTATCTCCTGTACACTACCATCAGCGGTAACCTGAGATATGCTTCCTGTTACTTCATTACAACATACATCCTCAGTACTATTTTCTACATCCATACAGTGCTCGTCGATAGCAGCTTCTAAAGAAATACTATCTATATTTATATCTGTATACTCCACCACGTCGCTAGTATACTTCTGCTGAGCTACTTCCTTTAGATACTCAAAATTATTTGATTTTGAAGCATGTGAATTAATATGAACAACCATTAATATGGTAATCATAAGACAAATCATAGATATTGAAATAAACTTGTTATATTTTCTAGTGTAATTCTTCATACGCAAATTCCTCAAAACAATTATTTTAATAAGTGTTTTGAGTATATCACGCATGTAACAAGTTTGTAAAGTATTTTTTAAGATTTTTGTAACTTTTTTGTAACAATTAGAGTATTATTAACAATTATGTAATATTTAGCAGTTTTATGTAAAACAAAACATATTACCTATATTTAAATATTACCTAGTTTATCACTAAGCATTGCTACTGCTTCTTCTATAGTAGTATTATCGCAAGCTATTGTAATATCTGCATAGCGTTCATATATAGGCACTCTTTCTGCATAAATGTCATCTAAGGTTTTACCATCCTTCATGGCTATACCTCTGGTGGTAATATTCTTAACACGATTCTTTATCTCGTCACAGCTTAGCTTAATATACACAACAACACCATTGTTTTTCATATTTTCCATAGCTTCTTTACCATAAATAGCACTACCACCTGTTGCAATAACTGTGTTTTTCACATGAAGTCCGGCTATAACTTCATTTTCAATTTTCAAAAACTCATCTATGCCAACCTCTTCTATAATCTGATAGAGCTTCTTACCCACTTTTTTCTGTATAACAATATCAGCATCTAGAAAATCATAGTTTAATACCTTAGCAAGCAATACACCCAAGGTGCTTTTTCCTGCTCCCGGCATACCTATTAATACTATATTTTTATCCATCATTATGTTCACCCTACCTACTACATTTGCTTTCTTACAACACTATATTCATCCCCATACTTATAATAAGGACAATTATAATATGTATCCGACATAAACCTTGCCATCTCATCCTCATCTAAATTCACATCACATACATAGCACTCATATTCGTCATCATACATATAGTAAGCACAGCTCTCACAGTGTGAAGGTCTTTCTTTTCTCTTTTTATCTGCCATATTAAAACACCACCTGTTCCTTTGTCATATCACATATTATATCCCATTTATCTTTTTCCGTATCATCATAAACACCAATAACATCAAAGCCTGCATTAATTGCAGTATTTATGGCAAAGTTTGAATCCTCAAATATTACTGCTTCCTCTACACTTGCACCGGCCAGCTCGCAGGCCTTTAGATATACATCCGGCTTTTGTTTACTGGCACCGACCATAGTACATGTAACCAAGCCGTCCATATATTCCATAATTCCATTTCTCTCAAGACATTTTTGTACCATGTCATATTCATTTGCAGTGGCAACAACAAGATGATAGCCCAGTTCCTTTAGTCTAATAATTAAGTCTGCAGCACCAGGTTTCAGCAATAAATCCTTTTCGTAGTGAACTCTCGCTAACTCCATAATTTCCTCAGTTATAGTTTCAAGCTCTTTATCTACCCCAAAGTATTCTTTAATATATACTGATGCATCACTTATTGTCATCATCTTTACCCTTGTACAAAAATCCGGTTCAGGATGATATCCCATTCCCTCAAGGTAATCAATATCAAGCCTTGCCCACATTGGCATACTATCAAGCAAGGTCCCATCAACATCAAATATCAATGCCTTCTTACCCTGAATGATTGGATTTATTTTATCTAATATATATTCAGTCATATATAACTCCCTATTATCTATTGTTTAACTCCATAACAAGCTCATAAAATGTATTAACAATATGATTAGCCCTAGTCATTTCTATATCATAGTCTATTTTTTTTGACAATGGAGGATAATTTTTAAAGTTATTAGACTTAATTTTTAGTTCTATAGTATCGCCTTCCATAATAATACACATTGGCATCTTAAAATTAACAATCTTTTCAATTAACTCTTTAATTCTATCATTTACCAGCTTACCAGCTTTATCTGCATCTATTGTTTTAATACAGTATTCTTTATCTATAATATTATTGTTAGTTGTAAGAGAAGAATACATCTTAACTCCATTAATATAATCCTTCTTCTGGAATTTCTTATGGTAAATATATATATTAAAAGGTAATCTTCTAGTGTTCTCAAATAAACAATCAAGTTCAACATCCTTTGATGTAGCTCGCATTGTACGGACATTGAAATAATACAAGAAACCAAGGTCCTCATTATTCATACGCCATCTTACCACATTCTCAAGCTTTAAGCTTATATCTGAGATGTCTGCTAATATTGAAAGATAAGCCTGCTTACAATATACATAGTACTCATGATCTGCTTTACTTCTTTTTGTACTACGGCTTTCAAAGTCATCAGATTTAACATCAGTGACTTCAATACTCTTTATTGTTACATTTTCTTGATTCTCCAAAGCCTTCACGTAAAACAAATTGTTATATCTATTCATAAAATCATTTTTACTTTCAATATATCTGCTTACCATTACCACTATTATAATTAGAGGTAAAAATATTAAGGCCATAAATAAAAGAGTACCTGCAGGTGAATCGCCAAATGGCTCATCCACCCAGCCCATACCAGTTGCAAAGAAAAACACAAAATCTGCAACAACTATGAAACTCATTAGTATAATTATTAAAATCCATATTTTTATCTTATTTTGTACTTCAACAAGTTCTTTAAAGCTATCCATATATTTATCCTCCAAGTTAGTAAATAATGCAAAATATATTCTACACTTTAAATCGTACACTTTCAAGAAGAAAACCCCTGACATTTTCCAACATCAGGGGTTTAATAATTATATTACTATCCTATTGCAAATGTAAGCTCTGCAGTAACTGCAATCTTACCATCAACTTTAGCTACAGCATTGCCATAGCCGATAGGTCCCTTACGAGCAGTAAGCTCACACTCAAGCTCTAAAACATCTCCTGGGATAACCTGCTTCTTAAATCTGGCGTTCTTAATTCCACCAAAGAAAGCAACCTTACCCTTGTTTTCCTCCTCTGAAAGGATTGCAACTGCTCCAACCTGAGCTAACGCTTCGATAATAAGCACACCAGGCATAACGTGTTGGCTTGGGAAATGTCCACAAAACTGCATCTCATTAGCAGACACACACTTGATACCCTTAGCAAATTTACCAGGTTCAAAATCTGTAATCCTATCTACTAATAAAAATGGATATCTATGAGGTATAATCTCTTGTATCTGATTTGAATTTAACTCCATAATTTACTCCTCCCACTTCTTTAAGAGAATACTTGCATTGTGACCACCAAATCCAAGAGAATTAGAAAGCGCATAATCCACCTGAATATTTCTTCCCTCATTTGGCACAATATCAAGATCACATTCCTCATCAGGAACTCTATAATTGATTGTAGCAGGAATAAATCCATCCTTCAACGCTAATGTAGTGAAAATAGCCTCAACAGCTCCTGCTCCACCTAAAAGATGACCAGTCATAGACTTAGTTGAGCTAACCATAAGCTTGTAAGCATGCTCTCCAAAAGCAGTCTTGATTGCCATAGTCTCACCTGCATCATTTAAATGAGTTGATGTACCGTGAGCATTAATATATCCAACCTTATCAGGTGTAATTCCTGCATCACCCAACGCCATAGTCATAGCAGCTGCTCCACCTGAACCATCTGGAAGTGGTGCTGTAATGTGATAAGCATCACATGTAGCTCCATAGCCAACTACCTCAGCATATATCTTAGCACCTCTTGCCTTTGCATGCTCATACTCCTCAAGTACAAGTGCTCCTGCGCCCTCTCCCATAACAAAACCAGAACGCTCCTTGTCAAATGGAATTGATGCTCTATTACAATCCTCAGTTTTATTCAATGCCTGCATTGCTGTGAATCCACCAAGTCCAAGATGTGTTATGGCACTCTCTGAACCTCCACAAAGCATAACCTCTGCATAGCCATCTCTAATATAATGGAATGCATCACCTATTGCATTATTACTACTTGCACATGCAGTAACTACGCAGGTACACATACCCTTAAAGCCTGTTCTAATGGCAATATTTCCAGCAGCCATATTTGATATTCCCATAGGAATATAAAATGGAGAAACTTTATCATAGCCTCTTCTCTCACCAGTGTTATAATTTGCCTCTGTTGTGGCCATTCCACCTATACCACTTGAAAAGATTATTCCACAACGTATAGGATCCTCATTCTCCATATTCAAATTACTATCCTCAAATGCCTCAACTGCAGATACAAGGGCAAACTGAGAATACTTGTCCATTCTTCTTAATTCTTTCTTATCTATAACTGTCTCAGGAGCAAAATCCTTAACCTCTCCTGCCACCTTTACAGCGTGATCTGTTGTATCAATCTGAGTGATTGGAGCTATACCACAAACACCCTTCTTGGCATTCTCCCAAGTGTCCTTTACATTATTACCGATTGGGTTAACTGTTCCAAGACCTGTAATTACGACTCTTCTCTTCATATTATCTCCTTTTCTCTATACTTACATAGCCATTCCGCCATCAACACATATAACCTGTCCTGTTATGTAGCTTGCATAATCTGATGCAAGGAATACAACTACATTGGCAATATCATCACCTGTTCCCATTCTCTTTAACGGTATAGCCTTAAGCATCTCCTCTGCCACAGACTCATTTAAAGCTGATGTCATATCTGTCTCGATAAATCCCGGAGCAATAGCATTTGAGGTAATTCCTCTTGAAGCAAGCTCCTTAGCTACTGACTTAGTCATACCAATAAGACCAGCCTTACTCGCTGCATAATTAACCTGTCCGGCATTTCCAAATACACCAACTACGCTGCTTATATTAATTATTCTTCCTGAACGCTGCTTAAGCATAATCTTAGACACATCCTTTGTAAAAAGGAAGGCGCCTTTAAGATTAGTATCAATAACCTGCTCAAAATCTGCCTCTGTCATCTTAAGCATAAGATTATCCTTTGTGATACCTGCATTATTAACCAATATATCGATAGAACCAAACTCTTCCTTGGTCTTAGAAACCATTGAAGAAACATCTTCATAGTTTGCAACATCGGCCTTCATGGCCATAGCCTTTACACCAAGCTCCTCACAGAGTTTTACTGTTTCATTGGCTCCATCAGAACCGTGTGCATAGCAAGTAACAACATTCGCACCCGCTTTTGCCAAAGCTAAGCAAATACTTCTTCCAATTCCTCTACTACCACCTGTTACTATGGCAGTTTTACCATCTAATCTCATCTATTCTACCTCACAAATATAAATCTACTTAAGTGCCTCTAAAACTGCATTTAAGCTGTCAACATTCTCAATTGAATATGCAGTAAGAGCTCTGTCTATTTTCTTGACAAATCCACTTAAGGTTTTTCCAGGGCCTATCTCAACGAAGGTATCAACACCCTGATTAATCATATATCTAATGGTATCCTCAAAATACACACTGCTTTGAACCTGAATCTCAAGCATCTCAGGAATAGTCTTTCCTTCCTCTAACTCCTTACCAGTTGAATTAAAGATTACAGGGAAACTCATATCACCGAAGCTCTCATCTTTAAATCTTTCAGCAAGCTTATCTCCTGCAGGCTTCATAAGTGAGGTGTGGAATGGACCGCTAACTGCAACAGGAACAATTCTCTTTGCACCCATCTCAGTCATAATCTCTCCTGCTCTTGTTATAACAGGTGTATCACCTGATACTGTAACCTGTACAGGAGTATTATAATTAGCAACCTCAGCTATATTAAACTGTGAATCTTTGAACTCCTCATGTGCCTGTTCACAAGCTTTCTTTATAGAATCTCTATCAAGACTCATAACAGCTATCATACCTACATCTCTGCCTGTTACTGCCTCTTCCATTGACTTTCCTCTATATGCAACAAGATCTATAACCTGTTTCTCCTCAAATACTCCGGCTGAATAAAGGGCTGAATACTCTCCAAGAGAAAGACCTGCAGCATACGCCGGCTCAATACCATTTGCCTTCAAAATCTTAGTAACTCCAACAGCAAATGCAACCATACATGGCTGAGTGTATCTTGTCTGTCCTAATTTCTCAATTGGTCCCTCAAAGCAACATTCTTTTATATCAAATCCAGGGTTTGCGTTATCAAAGGTTTCCTTGAACTCAGGATATGTATTATATAAGTCCTGTCCCATGCCTACACTCTGACTACCCTGTCCCGCATACAAAAATCCTATCTTCATATTAATCTCCTTTATTCTTAAATGGACTGAGCATAAAGCTTGGAAAGCTCAGTCTTGGCATCCTCGTAAAGTTTCTCAAGTATATCAGCAACCGGCTTAATCTCAGTAACAAGACCACAAACCTGTCCTGCCATAAGAGAACCACCTTTAGTATCTCCTTCTAAAACAGCTTTTCTAAGAGAACCAAGTGTAAGCTGTTCTAATTCCTCTCTTGGAACATTCTGACCCTCAAGTTTAAGATATTCTCTAGCCATATTGTTCTTTATAACTCTTACAGGAGCTCCAGATGAACGTCCTGTAACGACAGTTCCATTATCTTTAGCTTTAATTACTGCAAGCTTGTAATTCTCATGTATAGGACACTCTTCAGCAACCAGAAGACATGTACCTATCTGAACGCCTATAGCACCTAATGCCATAGCAGCAACCATCTGTCTTCCATCAGCTATACCACCTGCAGCTATTACAGGAATATCTACAGCATCAACAACCATAGGAACAAGTGACATAGTGGTCATCTCACCAACATGGCCACCACTTTCACCGCCTTCAGCGATAACAGCGTCAACACCCATTCTCTCCATTCTCTTTGCAAGTGCTACACCTGAAACAACAGGGATAACCTTTGTACCAACAGCCTTCCAATCAGCCACATACTTCTCAGGAGAACCTGCGCCTGTTGTAATAACATCAACCTTCTCCTCTGTAAGCATCTTGGCTATATTATCAACATCAGGATTCATAAGCATAAGATTAACACCAAAAGGCTTATCCGTTAATGCTCTACACTTATTTATCTCCTCTCTAATTCTCTCAGCATCAAAACCGCCTGATGCGATAAGGCCAAGTCCACCTGCATTTGACACAGCAGCTGCAAACTCACCTGTGGCAATATTTGCCATACCACCCTGAATAATAGGATATTTAATATTCAAAAATTCATTTAATTTCATTTTCATTCTCCTTACCACTCCATGTAAGCTCCACCCCAGGTGAGGCCACCACCAAATCCAACACAAATTATCTTCATACCAGGCTTTAACATTCCCTTTTGATTAAGCTCACTTAAAGCAATTGGTATACTTGCTGATGAAGTATTACCATACTCATCTAAATTTATATAGAATTTATCAAGACTTTGCTTACATTTCTTAGCAACAGATTCTATAATTCTCATATTGGCCTGATGACAAACAAACAAATCTATATCATCAGCTGATACACCAGCCTTGTCCAAAAGCTCGAATATAGTCTTAGGTACAGTACTTACGGCAAACTTAAACACGTCACTTCCTAGCATAGACACGTATCTGTCTCCCTGTTCATTAGGACAATGCAATACAACATCATCTCCTTTTGATCCAAGTACTGAATAATAATTATTGTCAGCAAGCTCAATAACAGCAGCTCCAGCTCCGTCTCCGAACAATATACATGTTCCTCTATCTGTCATATCAAGTATTTTTGATAATGTTTCACTACCGATTACAAGACCATATTTTTTGTCGCTCTGTAGTAGAATGCCTCTAGCAACCTGTATACCATACATAAAACCTGAACAGGCAGCATTTATATCAAAGCAAGGCATATTCCCAGGAAGCTCTAGTATGCTTTGAACCATACAAGCCATAGATGGTGTAAGGTTATCAGCTCTAACAGTTGCACAGATACATACACCAAGCTCCGACTTATCTATTCCTGCATTTTCAAGTGCCATCTTAGCTGCAGCAACAGCCAAGTCCTGATTCTTCTCAGTAGTTACGTGATGTCTTCTCCTTATTCCGGTTCTACTTGATATCCATTCATCGTTAGTATCAACAATTTTGCTTAAATCATCATTTGTCACCACATTATCGGGAGCATAGTGTCCTGTTCCCACAATGCGGAGTCCTTTAAAATTCTGCATAATATCTCCTTAATCTATACTAGCTTCAGATAATCTGAATCTATGCTTCTAAACTTCTTATATCTATGCTTACTAACATCATCACCATCCATCTTGGAATACTTAGCAAGCTCCTTGTGTAAATATTTACTCACAGTCTTATATACTGCCTTAGGGTTGATATGAGCTCCTCCAACAGGCTCTGGAATTATGTCATCTATGACATTAAATCCCTTTAAATCCTGTGCTGTAAGCTTCATCATCTCACAGGCCTCATCGCTTCTTGATGAATCCTTCCAAAGAATGGTTGCATAACCTTCCGGTGAAAGAATTGAATAAACTGCATTCTCCATCATAAGAACTGAGTTAGCAACACCTATGGCTAAAGCACCTCCGCTACTTCCTTCTCCTGTAACAACAGCTATAACAGGAACCTTAAGAGCACTCATCTTAGCAAGATTTGTAGCTATGGCAGTACCCTGCCCATTCTCCTCAGCCTCAAGTCCGGGATATGCTCCCGGTGTATCTATAAAAGTAATAATAGGTCTTCCAAACTTCTCAGCCTGCTTCATAAGACGCAATGCCTTACGATAGCCTTCCGGACCAGGCATACCAAAATTACACTTTAAATTCTCAGCTAAATCATTACCCTTTCTGTGACCAATTACGGTTACAGGAACACCGGAAAATGTTGCTATGCCACCTAATATACTACCATCTTCCTTACCAAGGTCATCACCTTGCTGCTCAAAGAAATCTTCAAATATATTATCTATATAATCTGTAATCTTAGGTCTCTTCTTATGTCTTGCAAGAAACACCTTATCATGTGGACCTAAGTTCTTGCACATCTTAATAAGATCATGTCTCTGTCTCTTTAACACGTAAAGCTGAGCCTCATCTAATACTTCTGCAGCATATATTGCTTCTATTTGGCTATCTATCTCATTAATCTTTGCATCTATTTCCTTAATCATAATTACCTACCTCTCTTACTATGGAGTCTAAGAATATGAGCAATTGTTTCTCTCATCTTATCTCGAGGAACGACCTGGTCAACAAAGCCATGTGCCTGTTGAAACTCCGAACGCTGAAAGCCCTCTGGAAGCTTCTGTCCTATAGTCTGCTCGATTACTCTTGGTCCTGCAAAGCCTATAAGCGCATCAGGCTCAGCAAGTGTAATATCACCTAAAGTCGCAAAGCTTGCTGTTACACCACCGGTTGTTGGATGTGTTAAAACCGAAATATACAAGCCTCCATTGTTGTTAAACTTCTCAACTGCTGCACTAGTTTTGGCCATTTGCATAAGAGATAAAATTCCCTCCTGCATTCTTGCACCACCACTGGCAGTAAATATGATAAGAGGAAGCTTCTTTCTATCTGCATACTCTACGGCGTTAGTAATCTTTTCGCCTACAGCTATACCCATACTTCCCATAAGGAATTTACTACTCATAACTGCAACAACAGCATCATATCCATCTATCTTAGCTGTACCAGCTAATACTGCCTCATCTAAACCAGTCTTTTCTCTAAGACTAAGTATCTTATCCTCATAATCCGGAACCTCCAGTGGGTTTGTAAGCTCAACTTTACATTTTAATGGCTTAAATGTACCCTTATCCACCAGGCTTTTCATTCTCTTATCTGCGGATATAACAAAGTGATGGCCACATGCTACACATACATTAAGATTATCCTTAATCTCCTGTTTACTAAATTCCTGCTTACACTTAGGACATACTGTTGTATCCTGCTGCGTAATGAAATCTGAGTTTTTTTCAACACTTTTTTCTTCAGTATCCTTAGTTTCCTCAGGCATATTATTGTTAAGTTTTATAACTTCAACATGGTCTGTGGACTTCTTAAATAATTTTTTTAGATTAACTTTCATGTTATCTCTCCATACTATAAAATAATTTATTTACTCAAATTGAGTGATTTTCTACAAACATTTGGTAAATATAAGCGAATTATTTAAGTATTTTTACATAGTTTTAGTCAAATGTCAATATTTTCAATATATCAATAATGTCTTTTTATTAGTACATAACGCAATATTTCTAATTCACCCTGTAGATTAAACTATAATTTCTTGAATTATTTTAATCCCTATGGTAATATTTTCGTAAATATCAAGAAACTGGAAGGAAGTACTATGTTTTTCATTGTTGTGCTAATAGCTATATATAGTGGCATATATTTAACAGTCTTTGTGCAGGCTCATAAAGATGCAAATATGATAAAGCCTCTAACTATTATGACAGCAGGTATGCTTATCTTACTTGCTATCACAGCTATAATATGCCTTTCATTTGGCTACTGGTATTTTAGTATAATTATATTGATAGTTATATTAGGTTTACTTAACTTTCTATCATTCCTTATAAAATATTAAAAGCTGATATTACATTTACTGTAATACCAGCTTTTTCTTATTCTATGCCAACTGCTTTTTTAGCTAATCTGTCAGCTTCTTCGTTACCATCCACCCCAGAATGACCTTTAACCTTAACAAAATATAAAGCAAGATTATGTCGAATGGAATTCACATAATCATAATATGCTATAGTCCCTTTTTTATTTCTTTTCCAATTACCCAAAGCCCACATCTCAATGCCTGCATAATCATAATAAATCTTTAACTCTTTTAACCCAAGCTCTATTGCTTTTGCCATAGCTGCCTGACTTCCTAAAACCTCTCCTGCTACATTTCTCATAGATGCCATCTCGGGGTCATTACCGGAGCCCATCAATATATGCTTTTCATTATTACATACAAGAAAACCACCGTAACCATAAGTTCCTGTAGCTATATTATATGAACCATCAACGAAGGCATAAGGCATATCCAATTCATAATATGAAGTCTTAACCTCTTCTACTGCCAAACTTATTTTATCCCCTATAAATTCTACAGCTTCCTCTCTGGTTTTAAAGCTCTTATATATCGCTCCAGGAAAACCATTAACATTATCCTTACATTCATCCCAAGTTGTATATATTCCGGGAGTCTTACCAACCTTTACCGCATAAAATTTACCAGCCATATACTCATCCTTTACTACTATTACTATCAAATAGGCGGAATATCATATTTTATTCCGCCTATCAAATATTCCTATACTATATTGGAATAGTCCCTCATATTCTTGTTAACCTCGTCTGTATGAAGTCCAAAGTACACTGAAGAATCAACCTTATCGTAAGCTGCCTGCATCTCCTCCGCACACTGTAACACAGATAACGGTACAGCAATATACATATCATCTACTGATATCTCCAGCTCACCCTTGTTTGTTGTAATTGTATCCTCCTGTTCATTATATGGCTCCGAAACATATAAATCCTTAACAGCCTTACTGAAATATGGCATTCCATCCGGCAATGATATATATTTCTTATTTGTAAGACCTGTCTCATAACCATCCTTAAGAATACAAAGCTTCTTTTTCTGAGTTTTTTCCTTTGAACCCTCAACAAATGCTCTTGCTACATCAGCCATAATAGCTGCACGTCTGTCATTTGTAGGAGACACAAACATAATATTTGTTTCCTGTAATGTAGGTATCTTATCTGAGAAAGCTATGGAAATAAGCTTTTCAGGAGCATACATACCAACACTTACAAGAGCATTCTTATAAACCTTCTCAAGCTCACTCTTTACAACTATAGGTCTACCGTTATCAATATTTGCCTCGTTAGAAACCATTATATTAACGATACCCTTCTTAACCTCGTTAATCTTTGCCTCTGTGACAAAATCTGCAGGTAAAAACTCCTTATGCTTAGCTTCCTTCAAAAGATAATCTATAGTTCTTTTACCTCTTATAGCAAGATCCTCTACTGCATTTTTAAGATCCTCATCAAACTGAGAATAAATATCATTGTATCTTTCTGCCTTCTGACGAAGCATTCTAATTACGTCTCCAAAAACATCCTGAGAATCTAAACCATCAACCAAGAGATTTCTCTCCAATGCATAAGCTTCCTTTACACAGGCATCATAGTATCCATTTTCAGCCTCACGCTTTGCATTTGGGAAAGCAAAAAGCTTCTTTGAAACCATACTCTGTATAGATTCAATAATTCTGCTAAATTCTCCTGTTGGCTGATAGCTCCTCTGAAGCTGTTCCAAATCCTTCAATGCCTTAATCAAGCCTGCATCATCTTCAAGACCAACTATTCCCTCAGCACCTATCATATGCATTGCGATAAATGGACCATGATTATTAAGTACATTTTGAATCTCTGCTTCAATATTTTGAACAAGCTTATTCTTAAGGGACTTCATAATGATAGGCATATCTGCCTTCATATCACTAAGCTGTCTGGCCATACTACTTCTAAATCTCTCAGTACCCTTCTTTATATCCTTATAAGCCGGCTTCTCGAACTGTCCAGGTCTTATCTTTCCAGGAACTTCAATATTAATGTCTGTACCAGGTCTATCACTTAAGAATGTCCTTAAATCCTCGATTGTCTTATCAATACTAAGCTTTAATAAGCTTCCCAAAGCACTAGGATCATGAAGTCGCTTATAAGCCTCCATAAACATTTCGTGCTCACAGATATTCTCTATCTCCCTGATAGGAATCTTATAATCAGCCTCGTTAATTACCTTATAGAAGCCTCTGCTATCCTTCTTAAAGAACATATCTCTAAGCAGCTCTCTGTCTTCACCCGACTTCTCTGAACCAATATACTTATTAATAGCAAGCTTATATAAGAAATATGCAGTATCACTAAACACTACACCATCAGGTATATATCCCTGTTCATCCTTCTTACCGGAAACAAGAAGACATGAATCAAATATATTCTCCTTCATACAAAGTCTGTGGGTAGTGCTCTCAGATATGAACCCATCAGGCTTGTCCATAATTCTCATAAGATAGTCTATTTCCTTAAGAGTAGCACAGCCATTAGCATTTAACAGTGACATCTTCTCCGGATCATCATAAATATCCTTCACTCCAAAGTGACAATCCGGCATAAGCAGACATCCACCTATTCTAAAATTCTGCCATTTCTTAACCTTAGCCAAAGCTTTTAAATTATAAGTAACATCAGCTATGATACCACTACCTGTACCACCTGCCACGCTTGTTACAAGGATAACATCAAGCTTTCCTGTCTCCGAACGCTCATAGCATTCCTTAACTCTGTCAAAAAGAAGAATTCTCATATCCTCATATGCATTTGAGAACATAAGTCTACCTATCTGACGATTACCATTTGTGCCTTCTCTTCCCAAAGTAATATTAGGAAAATCAGACCTCATCCAGTTAGCAAGATTTGGATGAACAGGATTATTATCAATACCGTTCTCCAATATAGTATCTATGTTAGGTCTGTATATACTTATAATCTCTAAAGCATTTAGACCTATACCATCCTTGCTGTCCTCAATAGTCTGCTCCATAGTAGGAATATCTGAATCGATATATAAGAAGTTAATATTATCTTCAGGTCTAACCTCATCCATGAGCATTCCCTTAAGATTACACACCACTCTACCGCCGGCTCCACCCAAGCCGATTACTAAAAAGTCACGATTAAATCTATTAATCTCATCAGACTTTCCAAATATTCTTATGTCCTTTAATCGGGCAAACTCTTCTTTTTGAGTATCAATAAGTATCATATGCCATTTCCTCCCCTTTTACTGTAACTATAAGTAACAAATACCTTTTATCTCCTAATCCTTTCGGAAATCAGCTAATTCTAAGCCTTCGTTATGTTCAAGGATAATCCTTATGGACCATTCGTTTGCAAATAACAGCAATGGATTATCCTTCATATCTTTAACCTTCTTACAATCACTGATTCTGCTAAGCTTGTTCAAATCAGTTGTTGGGTCTTTAACCCATCTAATATAATTATATGGCAACGGCTCCATGCGAACATCACAACCATATTCATTTTCAAGTCTGTATTTTAATACATCAAACTGAAGAACACCTACAACACCAACTATAATCTCGGACATACCAAGAAGATAATCCTGGAATATCTGTATAGCACCCTCCTGAGCTATCTGTGTAACGCCCTTCATAAACTGTTTCTTCTTCATAGAATCAAGAGGAACCAATCTACAAAAATGCTCTGGAGCAAAGGTTGGTATTCCTTCGTATTCAAACTTCTTACCAGGTACTGTTATAGTATCTCCTATAGAGAATATGCCAGGATCAAATATACCAATAACATCTCCTGCATAAGCTTCTTCTATAATCTTTCTATCCTGTGCCATAATCTGCTGTGGCTGAGAAAGCTTCATCTTACGCTTACTTTGAACGTGATACACATCCTTAGTAGCATCAAACTTTCCGGAACAGATTCTCATAAACGCTATTCTGTCATGATGCGCCTTATTCATATTAGCCTGTATCTTGAATACAAAGCCTGAGAAAAAGTCATTCATAGGGTCTATCTCGCCCTCATTTGACAATCTAGGAAGTGGTGACTGAGTCATCTTTAAGAAATGCTCTAAAAATGTCTCTATACCAAATGTTGTAAGAGCTGAACCGAAAAATACCGGTGATAGCTCTCCCTTATCAACAAGCTCCTGATTAAACTCATCACTTGCTCCATCAAGAAGTTCTACCTCTTCAAGAAGCTGGTCATAAAGTTCATCTCCCACCTGTTCTTTAAGAACATCATCCTCTACATCATATTCTTCCTTAGCTGCACCCTTAGCTCCGCCAACAGAAACAGCCTTAAACATTGAAACCTTCTTTGTTTCTCTGTCGTATACACCCTTAAATCTCTTACCTGACCCTATAGGCCAATTGATAGGACAAGTTCTTATGCCAAGTACACTCTCTATCTCATCTAAAAGCTCAAATGGGTCTCTGGCCTCTAAGTCCATCTTATTGATAAAGGTAAATATAGGAATATGTCTCATAACACATACCTTAAAAAGCTTTATGGTCTGTGCCTCAACACCCTTGGATGCATCAATAACCATTACAGCAGAGTCAGCAGCCATCAATGTACGATAAGTATCCTCGGAGAAATCCTGGTGTCCAGGTGTATCAAGGATATTTATACAATAGCCATCATAATTAAACTGTAATACTGATGATGTAACAGAGATACCTCTATCCTTCTCTATCTGCATCCAGTCCGAAACAGCATATTTTGAATTTGCCTTTCCCTTTACTGAACCTGCTGTATTAATAGCTCCACCATAGAGAAGAAATTTCTCTGTAAGCGTAGTCTTACCCGCATCAGGATGAGAGATAATGGCAAAGGTTCTTCTTCTTTCGATTTCATTTCTTAACTGATCTGACATAATGTCCTCCAAGCAATTATATTAGTATATGTCAAGACATAATTTATCCATTATTAAACATACATAGCTTATTATATCCTTTATTTATACTTTTCTCAATAGCTTTTAAGCAAAAAATCCGCATAAATAAGGTAAATATTATCACCCTACTCATACGGATATTCCTGTATTAATAAACATACAACAATTTATTGATTATAGTTGTTATTATTTTGATTATAGTTACTGTAGTTATTTGACTGATTATTGTAATACATATTTTGATTATAATACATATTAGGATTGTAATATGTATTGTACATAGATGTATCAACTACATTTGTCTTAAAGGAAGTTACCATATTAAATATAAGAAATACAGTATATGCTATGGCTAAAATAAACCCAACAATACCTACCATCATTCCACTACAAAGTAGCATCCCGATAGCTGTTAATATTAAAAACACATAGGTGGTAATCATTAGCCCACGGTATGTTCCAAGCTTATTAACATCTCCGGTATAAGTAAATCTTGCTATAGTTGCAAACACAAAACTTAAAATAAGCAATACAGCAAAAACATACATCATAAAGAATATCATCATAGCGCCTATTACAAGGAATCCTCCAAAAAGTGCAAGAGCAAAGCCATCCTGACCCACTGTATCAAATGCATCATCAAAGTATAAAAACACTATATACAATCCAAAAAGATACACTATTGCAATTATCAGTAAAACTAAAATTCGTCTATAATTCTTTTTTATATTCTCCATACTATACTCATTCCCCAACTTTTTATATACTATAAGAATAGTTCTAAGATTAAAACTATCAAACAACAAGAAACAGCCGTCTTGAACAAATCAAAACCTAACCAGGCAACTATCATTCCTATGATTAAAGCCGCAACACCCGATACAGTACTCTGTGTAGCATTTACTATAGCAGGAAATGTCATTACTGCCAAGGTAACATATGGCACATAGTATAAAAACGACTGTAAAAACCTATTCTTTATCTGACCTTTAATCAAGGTAAGAGGAAGCACTCTAATGGCATAGGTTACTACTGCCATAATCAAAATGTATATATAATTATTCACTCTCTGCCACCTCCTTAGCTTCTTCAACAGGAACAGGAAATAATATGGCAGCTGCTGATGCAATAACAACTGTTAATATTATAGTTCTGGTTCCCTCTGATAGCTCACTAACTACCGGCAATGTTGCTGCCAAATAGCTTAATACAAAGGATATTGCTATTAACCCTGCAACTATCTTACTCTTTCTTGCTGGAGGAATTATGACAGCTAAAAACATACCATATAATGCTACACTAAAGGCGCTTACCAATCTTACCGGCAGCATATTTCCAGCTATTACACCAAGCATTGTTCCTATACCCCACGCAGGAGAAGCTATAAGTGCAGCACCATAGGAATAATATGGGTTTAAATACCCCGGTCTTGCTATTGCTATTCCGAACAATTCATCGGTTACATGGAAAGCCATGGTAAATCTATGAAAGAAAGGCATCTTAGGATCAAGTCTCTGACTCATGGCACAGCTCATAAGCATATATCTTGCATTTGCAACAAGAGTTGCCAAGGCAATTTCAAGATAAGCAGCCATAGCTCCTATAGAAGTGAAGCCTGCATATTCACCTGCAGATGCGTTACATAGTATACTTACCAAAAATCCCTGTGCCGGTGTAAGTCCTACATTCTTAGCAGCAATTCCAAGAGAAAAGGATACCGCTAAGTATCCTAATGCTATTGGAATTCCATCCTTCATACCATTGCGGAAGGTTTCCTTATTATGTTCATTTTGTATCGAATATGTGTCCATTACTTTTGGTCCTTTTCTCAATATGTATAAATAGTTTAGTTATATTTTTCTTCAAATTCTTCGATGGACATAGGCTTAGCAAAATAATATCCCTGAATCAAGTCACATTCCTGAGCAGCAAGGAAATCAACCTGCTCTCTACTCTCTATTCCCTCAGCAACAATCTTCATATTAAGCTTCTTTGCTAAATCTATTACCTCAGATACTATTAACATACCTCGCTCAACAGAGTCAACCCCTCTAAAGAAATCTGCATCTATTTTAAGTACATCAATAGATAATTCCTTGAGCGAATTAAGAGATGAATATCCTGCACCAAAGTCATCCATGGATACTATAAATCCATAATCCCTAAGCTGCTTTACTGTATCTATAAGAACATATTTGTCATCAAAGAAAGCACTCTCTGTAAGCTCTAGTTCGATAAACTTATGAGGTACATTATATTTATCAACTATTTTGCAGATATGCTCTGCCAAATCCTCTCTTGTAAAATGAGCTCTGGATACATTTACGGATATTGGAAACAGCTCTCGTCCCTCCTGAATCCATTTTGACTGCTGTATCGCAACCTGTTCAATCATATAATCATCAAGTTGAAGGATAAATCCATTCTTTTCAAATATAGGTATGAATTTATTAGGTGGAATCAAGCCATCAGCAGGATGAACCCATCTAACCAATGCCTCAGCTCCTGCAATTTCTTCATCTTTGGTACTATATTTCGGCTGAAGATATAGCTTAAACTGATTAGTAACAAGTGCTTTATCCATCTCATCTTCAACCTTACGTTCCCAAAGCTGCTGTTTTTTCATCTCAATATCATATGAAGCAATCTTTTCTTCTGAATCTTCAGGCAGAAGCTCTAAAGCAGTGGATGCATTGTTGTATAAACTATCCACCTCACGCTCATTGTTATCAGCCAGACATAAACCATATCTAAAATACATTTTGATACTTGGCATAACAGAGTTAAGACTGAATTCAAGCTTATCTATTCTGGAAATTAAATCTTCCTCATTGACATATGTAATTAATAATCCAAAATCTGCTTCATCATGATGAGCCATAAGCTCCTTTTTTCTAAGATTCTTTTTTAATACCATATAGAACTTTTCTAAAAGCTCTTCGCCTTCCTTAACACCAAAGCAGGTACAAAAGCTTCTATATTTTTCCATACGCAAATTAACTATAGCATAATTATATTTTCCACGATTCCTTCTTAATAGCCTATCTCCCTTCTTTGTGAAATAAAGCCAGTTATATCCTCCAGTAATCATATCTGTATATAAAATCTTAGTAATCTTATGCTGACTTCTGGCAACGCTTACTAGAGATGATATGTAATAAATCATGAATATCATAATCATAAATACCATCATAACGAATGTTATAAAAACCATATATAAATCGTTATTTAAAACCGTAATATCATTTAATACGAAGAAGTTATATCCATCATGTTGAATCACCTGCCAGATTTCAATACTCATGATTGGAATATTTCTTTTAGTTAATACTTCTTTTATATTAACATCTTTTATTTGTTCAGCTAAATACTGGCTAAAATCCTCAGATAATCTTACTTCCTTATCATCCTTAACAAAAACACTACCGGAATCATAATGTATAATTATCTCAAAGCCACTTTCAAAAACATCTGTATCACTATAATATGTAAGTGCATCATTAATATCTGGTGTATATGTGTTATTTGACCAAACAGTATTATTACTCCCATCCAAAACAGTAACTGCTGATACTGTATCTGTTATTTCAATATATTGTTCAAGTTCTTCCTGCGTAACGTCAGACAAATCATCCGAAATCATATAATCAGCAATCTTGTTAGATAAATCATAAGAATCATATAGTTTTTTATCTATCAAATCTAATGTGTATATTGCGAGTACAGCAGACACAATACCAAACAATATAACAGATATTAAAAAAACTCCAACTATAGATGGCCATATACGCTTCCTATTAAATTTTTTTATACGTTTATCCTTCGCTCTGCTCATAAATTCACCTTTAATATAATAATCAATTGCTACTACATTATTATATAATTTAAACTATATAATTGCAATGAATGTATATTAAATATTAGATTAACATTAAATTAAAAATACAGGAAGAATATATCCTTCCTGTATAATAATCATATTTAATAACCAAGCTCTTCATTTACTAGAATCACGTGAAATCTATTAGCATGTCTGGAATATCTGGTAATAAGAAATTCGCAACAAATTGTATCTTTCGATTTACAATTAGCACAGGAGCCATTATGCTTACATGGTGTATCCAAAGGAAATCTTTGCGCATTTACAGGTGCTGCAATATTTCTTGCTCTGGATATAGCTGAATCAATATCCTTAGCAACCTTGTTCATACCCACAATCATAATTACGTTTTTAGGTCCGTATGCTATGGCTGCGACACGATTTGAATTACCATCAATATTCACCAAAATACCATCCTCAGTTATTGCATTACTACTGCAAAGGAAGTAATCGCACCCGAATATTTTAAGCTCTATATCTCGCTTTTCCTCTGAAGTTTGACAAGCATCACGATTATAGACCTCATAATTACCGTTAATCACTGCATCTCGTAACCCAATCTCACCTACAGACATTGAGCCTCCCCAACCTATAGATGAACCTTCCGGAATAAGCTCTAAAGCCTTGTTTAAGGCTTCTTCCTTACTCTGCACATAGTATCCACACATATTACGTGACTGAAGACCTTTTATAATCTTTTCTGCAAGCATATTGTTTCTTGTAATCATATTGTTATCCATCTATACTACCTCCCATATCTACACTATCTTAAAAATCATAATCCTCTCTCTATCATCATCTACATCATATAAATCAAAGCATTCTATCTCATCTAAAAACTCAACATGCTGTTCAGTCATAAGATATGATATATACTCCTCTGAAGGATAATAGAAAAACAACAGAATCTCTCCAGGACTATTATAATATGATTCAATAATTCTTGCCATAACCTTCTGTAAAATCTCTACAGAAAATGGGTTGAAAAAGAAACATCTATCCACATTTGATGGCACTTTAAACTCTTCTGCATTGCCAAAATTTAGTTCTACCCTTTTGCTGGATATTGCAGTTTCATAATTATCAGCTGCCACATCAAATATTCTCTGGTCATATTCTATACCGATAGCCTTACACTTACATTGATATGACATAAAAAATTCCACTCGACCTTTTCCACATCCATAGTCTAAAAGTACGTTTTTCTTTCCAAAATATCCACTTGATGCTAATCTCTCTAAAATACAGTAATCAGTTGGCTGATATGGATAATGATACTGGTCTGCATTAGTATTATCAAAGCCTGATGTCTTAATCTTTAAAATATTATCCCAATTATTTGTTTTATTCTTCTTTAGTTTCATATTTATCAGGTCTCCTACCTTTTCTAACCAATATAATAACAAATTCCTACTACAACAGCAATGTTATAGTAGGAATTAAAAAAACACTATAAAATTTTTATACTACTGAAGCAATGACAATACACTCTCTGAATTAGAATTAATCTGTGCCATCATAGACTGTGTAGCCTGACTTAATATACTATTCTTAGTGTGTTCAAGCATCTCCTGAGCCATATCAGTATCTCTAATTTGTGACTCAGCACTTTGAAGATTCTCTGAATAATTAACATCATTATTATAGCTAACCTCCATACGATTCTGCATAGCACCGTAATATGAACGTATAGCTGATATCTTCTTGGTCACACGGTCAATATGCTTCAGTGAATTAGAAGCATGATGAGCAGACACCTGATTACCTGTGCCCACATTAAACTTCAATTCATCCAAGCTTAAATTATAAAGTCTAACAGGAATTCTCTCCCCTGAATTAGCGCCAGACTGAATATTCAAATATTCCGGCAAAATAGTTTTTGTTGTAACCTCATCAGTCTGCTCTGTTTCTCTATCTATGGTATTAGTTACGGTAGTTTCCACCTCGTAAGCATCCTTAAGAAGGGTTATAGGACCATAGTCAACTCCACCAACATCTAAGCTAGTTCCAGCAGTCACAGCTGTATCCCACCAATATCCTACACCGGTATGTTTGTCTATAGGCTCTCCGTCCATAACCTTACTATCATCCCATGTATTATATAAGTCGCTTATATCTCCCAATGCAGAATCAACAGCATTTGTAGCAGAAATATCAACGGACACTAAGTCTGTAGCTAATGTAAAGGTACTGTTTGAATTGACTGGATTGCTGGCTGTTGTTGGTGTATTTAACGTATCAAACGCTAATCTCAGCTTAACATCATGGTCTACAGTATCATTATTAACTACCTCGTATGAAATACCATAAGAATCACCATCGAGTTCTATTCTTTGCTTTATACTGATACCATTATTCAATTCAAAAGTTGTAGTTGCGACTTTATCATCATTTTCTGTAGTTGTGGTTTTTGGAAAACCTGATTTATACAAATCCAAACTCACAACCACACCGTCAACCATAACTCCAAGCTGAGACATAGCACAGCTTAAATCTAAATTACCTGCTTCGTTTTTGGCATTGATGTATCCATTATTTCCAACCATTTTACCAGGCTTTACAAACCTTGTATAAGCACTATCATCAGGCTGTTTAGTATATTTTACTTCTGTTACTTCTTTTTCAGACACAGTGTACTTATAAGAAGTATATGTTTGCTCAACATCATATAAGGTATAGCCCTGGTCATTTACAGAATTTACAGTTTCTACCTCGTTATAATCATCATCAAATGTAACCTTTTCCGCAAACTCAATTTCATCTCTTGTATCAGTAGGTGTTACATTTTTATCAAACCACTGTATCTCACGTTTTGTTGTTACATTAGTGATAGTTGGATCATTGTATGTATTAACAACAGTATTAACATCCGGTCCATCAGTTATGGTATCCTTACCTTTAAACAGATAAATAGAATTAAACTGAGTCTCATCAAATATCTTGTCCAACTCTCCATGAAGCTCTTCAATCTCACTTTCAATGGCTACTCTCTCATCATATGAATTAACATCATTAGCAGCCTTAACCAAAAGCTCTCGCTCTCTACCAAGTATAGCATGCATCTCTGCCATAGCTCCATCAGCTGTCTTAATAAGAGATATACCATCCTCGATATTATTTGCTGCCTGATTAAGTCTTCTAATCTGAGAACGCATCTTCTCTGAAATAGACAAGCTTGCTGCATCATCAGCGGCTCTATTTACCTGATATCCTGAAGATAACTTTTCAGTTGATTTATTTAATTTTCTATTTGTACTCTTAAAAATATGAGAAGCATTAAGTTCTACAATATTATTAACTACGCTCATATATTTGGCTCCTTATCTGGAATTAATATAATTCACACCATATATATCGGAAAGATTCAATCGAAAAGAAAGACTATGTTATATTTTAAAATGCAATAATTAAGACCAAAAATGCATACAACAAGACCAATACTACAATATCTTCTCCATCCCAACCTTCTGAGGAACTAGCCCACAGGCCTCATAAAACCTCATAGCACTTTCGTTACAGGACCAAACATTTAAGGTTAGATTGTAAAACTCATTCTTCCTTGCAAAATCAACTACATAATCATATAGCTGCTTGCCAATATGTAAACCTCTTTTATTCTCATCCACGCAAAGATCATCTATGTACAAGGTCCTAACATCTGTCAATATATTATCATTAATGTGTTGCTGATACACGCAAAATGCGTATCCAAGCACTTCGTCGCTTTCATCCACAGCCACAAAGATAGGTTTTTTATCATTCTCTATAATCTCTGCTAGTTCTTCATCCGTATATTTCTTCACATTTGACTTAAATAAATCAGGTCTTCCATTATGGTGCACCATCAAAACCTGATTAAGAAGCTTATTTATGCCTGGCATATCTGAAATCATTGCTCTTCTAATGTTCATACTCCAAGTCTCCTTATTATGTCTTTCTTAAATTATTGTTCTTCCAACCATTCTTCTCTGGTAAGACAGGTCACATGCTCAGTTCTTATATCATCCATAAGTGCCCAGTAGAAATTCTCCTTGGTATGATGATACTTAAAGCCACACTTTTCCTGAACACGCTTTGACTTTATATTACCATCAAAGTAACCACACCAGATTTTATCAAGCTCAAGCATCACAAAGCCGTAATATATCAACGCATTTACAGCTTCAGGTATTAACCCCTGCCCCCAATAAGGCACACCAATCCAATATCCTATCTCTGCTTCCTTATCAGGAAGGTTAAGGGTACTCGTCTCGCCAAATGTAAGCCCTACACTTCCTACAGGTTTATTATTGCTCTTTAATACTACCGCATATGTACCCTCCACGGATAGTATCTCCTTAATAACCTCTCTACTGTTTTCCACAGAGCGATGCTCTGGCCAACCTGCTATAGGGCCAACATCAGAATGTTTAGCTACCTCATATAAATCCTCTGCATCTTCCTCCACCCAAGGGCGAAGAATTAATCTATCTGTCTCAAATGTCATACTTTTTCTCCTTATATATCTCACATCAACCTTATGAAAGGTATTCCACTGCAAATATCACTCCAATGCCAATCAAAACACTTCCCAGAACATAAATAAATGCCATAAGTGGATTACCAGCTTTTATCATGTCTGCAGTTTCTAGCGCAAAGGTTGAAAATGTAGTAAATCCTCCACACACACCAACCTTAAGAAATAGTACAAGTTGTGGATTTATAGAACTATTCTTTGTAGCAGCTACTGTAATAATTCCAATAACTATACAACCTATTACATTAATGAGAAATGTCTTTATAGGAAATGTTGTAACCTCATTAACTTGAATCAAACCAATTAGGTATCTGCATATGGCTCCAACGAAGCCACCTAAACCTACAACAATTGCATTTAGCATACTGTTTTCCTCCGTCACACCGTAATCTCTATCTGATTACCTTCAATCCCTACTATACAGCTCTCATAATAACCATCACCAGTAGTTCTTGGACCACTTATAACCTCATAACCATCAACTTTAAGCCTTCTGGTGAGGTCATCCACAGCCTCCTTACTTCCGACACTAAAAGCAATATGAATATATCCTGTACGGTTTATAACTTTTTCATCATCTTTCATTACAGGTTTCTTCATTATCTCCAAACGGGCTCCATCATCAAAGCTAAGGAAATATGAACGAAAATCTGTAGTCTTATTATGATAACCATCATTAGATGTTGCATTGAAATACTTTATAAAAAAGTCTCTGGCAAAGTCCAAATCATTTACATACATTGCAATATGTTCTATTCGCATATTTATATACCTACCATTTCCATAAAATCATATTAATTTCTTAATAATAGATTCAAATCTAATCCATATCAAAGCTACATAGGTGTCCCCACCTCTATCAGGTTTCCATCCAAATCATAGAACCTTACAACCTTCTGTCCCCAGCTATGCTCCATAAGCTTATTAACATACTTAATGTTCGGATAAAGTCTTTCCAGATTTTCAACAAATGCATCTATGTCTCTTTCCTCGAAATAAAGCTCACAAGAATTATTCTCCGGAACAATATCCTTGCCTAAAAACTCTCTCCAGATTTTCTCATCCTGAAGCACAAGTCCTTCTGTTAGAATCATATTTCCATCATTATCAAGCACCATATCAAGACCAAATAAGTCGTGATAAAACTGCTTTGACTTCTCTATATCCTTTACCACTATCAATATATTTCTTAGTTTCATAGACATTAAACCTCCATCAAGCTTAAACCAACATTGAAAAATCCATCATTCCATAAACTCTATGTCTAAAACTCTACACAGACTAAATTATAACACTATTCTTAGAATTTTTATATAATCTGTTAGTCAAATTATTACAATTAAATTTGGACATTTAGTTTTTAATACAAACCAACAAATAATATATTTAATACATCCACATATTTAGTATGCTTAAAAGCTATGATATGATAAAATAAAAATAATTTAACTACCATGTATGGCAGGAGGATACATCTATGGATAATACAAAGCACTTAAACAGTCAGATATTAAGAAAAAACGCTCCAGAGCTAGATCCTCTGCGAATAGGAACTGGATGGACCACCAAAGACCTTGAAAAGCCTCAAGTCTTCATCTCCAGCACCTTTGGGGACAGTCATCCCGGAAGTGGTCATCTGGATATATTGGTTGAAGAAGTAAAAAAAGGAATATACGAAGCTGGTGGATATGGCGCCAGATATTTCTGTACGGATATGTGTGACGGAGAAAGTCAGGGAACAGACGGCATCAATTACAGCCTTGTAAGTCGTGAAATGATTGCAAATATGATTGAAATTCAAGCTAATGCAACCCCATTTGATGCAGGTGTTTATATATCAAGCTGTGATAAGGGCTTGCCAGGATGTCTCATGGGATTATGTCGTGTTAACACCCCTGCTATTGTGGTGCCTGGTGGCACTATGAATGCAGGACCTAATATGCTTACTCTAAACCAGCTAGGTGAATATAGCGCAAAATATAAGCGTGGCGAAATTAATGAAGATGAATTTATATGGGCTAAGGAAAATGCATGTCCTTCTTGTGGTGCCTGCTCATTTATGGGTACGGCTTCTACCATGCAGATTATGGCTGAGGCTCTTGGTCTTACCCTTCCTGGCAGTGCTCTAATGCCTGCCACAAGTCCTGAGCTTCTTATCTTTGCAAAAGAAGCAGGAAAGCTTTCAGTTAAGCTGGCAACTATGCCTGATATGACACCTAGCACTATACTAACCAAGGAAAGCTTTGAAAATGCAATATTAGTTCATGCCGCAGTATCAGGTAGCACAAACTGTTTGCTACATATTCCTGCTATTGCCCATGAGCTTGGAATCGAAATTACAGGAGATGATTTCGACCGTTTACACAGAAATGCCAGATATATATTAAACATTCGCCCTGTAGGCAAATGGCCGGCAGAATGCTTCTACTACGCCGGTGGTGTTCCAGCAATTATGGAAGAGATAAAAGAACACTTACACCTAGATGTTATGACTATTACAGGAAAAACCTTAGGTAAAAACCTAGAAGAGCTTAAAACAAGCGGCTTTTACGACAGATGTCACCTATATCTACAGGATTTTAATAAGCGCTACAATGTATCCCTTACAAAGGAAGACATTATTCTTCCTTATCATAAGGCCCTTGGAACCGAAGGAAGTATCGCTATCTTACGAGGTAATCTTGCTCCTGAGGGGGCTGTAATAAAGCACACTGCCTGTCCTAAGGAAATGTTTAACACGGTTCTTGTGGCAAGACCATTTGACAGTGAAGAAGAATGTATAGACGCAATTCTTACTCATAAGATTAAAAAGGGGGAAGCTGTATTCATTCGCTATGAGGGTCCAAAGGGAAGTGGTATGCCAGAAATGTTTTACACAACCCAAGCTATATGTAGCGATAAAGTATTAGGTAAAAGCATTGCACTTATTACTGATGGTCGTTTTTCCGGAGCATCAACAGGCCCCGTAATAGGTCACTGCAGCCCTGAAGCAGCAAGTGGCGGACCTATAGCGTTGGTAGAAGCCGGTGATTTAATTGAAATAAATATCCCTGAGAGACGTATTAATATAATCGGAGTGGGTGGTGAAGAAAAAACACCAGAAGAAATAGACAAGATATTATCGGACAGAAAAGAAAAATGGACACCAAAAATGCCCCGTTACAATAAGGGCGTACTGCGAATGTTCAGTGAACACGCGGTAAGTCCTATGAAGGGGGCATATTTAGACTATTAATGGTTTATGGAAGCTGATTTTGTGTTCCAAACATTTCCTCTGTACTCTGCATCAAACTTAGAGTACATAATCTTCTGAGAATTATACAGACTGTAATATCCTGACAGCATATAGCTAACTGCTACACCTATAAGAATAAAGTTGATTCCAGCCATACCAAACAGCTCAAAACCAAGCAATATAGAAGTCACAGGGCTATTAGTTACGCCACAGAATACTGCAATCATACCAACTGCAGCACACATGGATGGTGAAACACCAAATGCATGACCAAGTAAACATCCAAAGGTGGCACCTACAAAGAAGGATGGAACGATTTCTCCTCCCTTAAAGCCTACACCAAGAGTTATGGCTGTAAGTACTAACTTAAATAACACAGCCTCGCCATTTACTTCACCGTGCATTGTTCGTTCTATAACGTCCATACCTGCACCCATATAGTCTGTTGTTTTAGTCAATAGCTGAATAATAGCTATAATAATACCAAATACAAAAATCCTAAGATATGGATTAGAAATCCATTTCTTTGTATACTTTGATGCAGCATGCATAGCTATACAGAAAAATATACTAAGTGCTGCACAAAGTATTGACACTAGCACTATCTTACCAACACTTGTGGCAGTAAAATCCGGCACAACAGCTATGGTAAATGTCTCTCCTCTTATACCGAAGAACTTAGCTATCTCCACAGCTATTAGGCTAGAGAATACACAAGGAACTAGTGCCGCATAATACATTATACCAACACTGACAACCTCCATAGCAAAAAATGTAGCTGCTATAGGAGTTCCAAAAAGTGCTGCAAAGCAAGCGCTCATACCACACATAACTGCTACATGCATATCCTTTTCATTAAGCTTAAAAATCTTACCGATACCATTTCCTACACTACCACCCATCTGAAGGGCAGCACCCTCTCTACCTGCAGAACCACCAAAAAGGTGTGTAATTATACTTCCTACAAATATAAGTGGAGCAGTTCTAAATCTAAGTTTTTCCTCAGACCTAACCGCAGCTAACACGCTATTAGTTCCCTGATCATCATCTCTTTTAGCGATATGATATAGGAATACTATAAGCAAACCACCAAAGGGAAGTCCTAATACAATCATAGGATTTGCATTTCTAAAATCTGTTACATAATGTAAACCATAGTAAAATGCAGTACCAACTAAGCCCAATGCTACTCCTATAATTCCCGCAATAACAACCCATTTAATAAAGCTTAGTAATCTC
>JAFTPO010000089.1 GCA_017463225.1 Lachnospiraceae bacterium
AGTGCGGATTTCCCATGGATATGCAAGTTATGTTATAGCTTGTACCATCTATATTTACAGGATAGTCTACAACCTTATCTAAATCCTTATCTATTGCCACAGGAACCTCTGCAGGAGCAAATATTGGTTCTCCCATATTAACGGTCACCATAGCAACTGTTCCTCTGTCACTTGCATCCTTCTTGTCTATAACAAACTTAAGATATTTTATACCAGCTAATGTCTCTACCGATATTTCCTCTTTATCAGTAAGACCATAATCATACACATATTTTCCAACACAGCGAATACCATTTCCGCACATTTCTGACTGTGAGCCATCTGCATTGTACATCTCCATAGTAAAATCAGCCACCTGGGAAGGTTTGATTAAAATAAGTCCATCTGAACCAATTCCAAAATGTCTGTCACTAACTCGCTTTGAAAGCTCTGATGGATTATCTACTGTTTCTTTAAAACAGTTCACATATACATAATCATTTCCCAAGCCTTCCATCTTAGTAAAATTAAGCTTCATATCTATCTCCTTAAACCTAATTATTATATATTTTTATCAGATGTTTTAATGAGTGAAATAGCGTGGAAAACATCACATTCTATTTACGCCCATAATTAATTTATTTTACCATATTTTATATATTATTGTAAATGTAAGATTGCACATATAATACGTAATAAAACCTAGAGTTTTTACATCACTCTAGGTTTTATTACATATAATTATATTCTATATACCAAAAATCCCCATATTACTTTAACCAAGGGGTGTCCTCTTCATAATCATATTTTTTATCTTTAGGTTTATCCATAGCATCCGCTTTCAAAGAAATAATACCAAAAATAATTAGCACTATCCCAAATGTGAAATCTACACACTTTGGCCACTCAGGTTTATCCGGATTTATATAAACTGTATACTTCTTACCATCCTTCATAGTGAACAGATTTCGAGATGAAAGTCCTCTGTCTTCGTAAAGCTTGCCGTCGTATTCGTAGGTCACATAAACACATCTATTGTTATTGCGACCTTTCTTGATAATATTTAGCTTACCTTCCACCTTGTCATATGTGGCCAGATAAAATACACTTAATCCTATAAGCAAAACTCCTACACATATAAAAATTATACCCGCCCACCAAAAAGCACTTCTTTTGTTTTCCTTCATTATTTTACCTCCTAGTATTATATTGCTGTAGCCACTAAGACTACTTGGTTAATAAGTTTCTATATATCAGATAACAGAAGAAGGGGTTCTTCCTTCCTCAGATGTTATCCATAATTAATTATCATGTCTGACGGCTCCTGATAGACACCAGATAAAACATAAGGTATTATCCATTAGGATAGGACAAAGAATGTTCACCTCCTTGGGAAGTCACTTCTGTGGCTGATACCTACGAATAAGTCAATTAGTCCATTCGACAGGGTTTTATGTTTTAGCTGGTTGGGAGCCGGAAGGCCATACCCGAATAACGCGCTAGGTTGTGTACCTGCCAGATTGGAAATGGATTCCTATCAGAAAGGAGCTATTGCTCATGTCAAACAAAGTTATTTTTAATCTTGATGAATTATTCATCTCTGTTGGTATTGATGTCGGTGCTGATTTCTCCTGGATGTCTATAGCACTTCCTAACCAACAACTTGTAGGAAAACCTTATAAAATCCTACATAACCAAATGAGTTCCCTTACAACTGCTGTTTCTAAAATAAAAGAAGCAGAAGAGTTGTATTCTTTGGAAAGTCGCATTTTCCTAGAATCCACGGGAATTTATCATTACCCACTCTTCTGCTATCTTCGTGATAAGGGTTTTAACTGCTCGGTTATTAATCCTATCATCACAAAGAATAGCACAAATATCAATATACGAAAAGTACATAATGATCGTTTTGATTCTAAAAAGGCTGCTTTAGTTGGTTTAAAACCTGATTTAAAAGTTTCTCTTATGCCATCTGACCTTGCCTTAAACTGCAGGAATCTCTGCCGTGAATACTACGATTTAATGGACAACCGTAGTTCTTACGTGAATAAACTTCAAGGCGAACTTCGTATGGCATTTCCACAGTATCTTGGCATTTTTTCCAAGGTTACAATTGATACATCTCTTACCCTATTGGAAATTTATACATCTCCATCTGCCTTTATTGAAGCAGACAAACAAGAGATTATTGACATCATTAAATCAACAGCTCGTTTTGGACTTACATATGCTCGGAACAAGTATAACGCCATTATCCAGGCCGCTAATGAAGCAAATGAGTTCGGTTACATCATTGACAGCAACATCAAGCGAATCCGGCTCTATATCAGCTTCATCCGTAAGTATGATGAAGAAATCGAAAGCATTCTTGATACAATGCATGAAATTGTCGATGCCAACGAAGATACTGACTTTGTCAAACAGATTCACTTAATTGAATCGTTCAAAGGTGCTGGTTTCTTATCAGCTGTATCTCTCATGGGAGAGATTGGTGACTTCTCTGCATTTTCAAAACCGAAGCAGCTGTTTGCTTATTTCGGTCTTGATCCGGCAGTAAAACAGTCTGGTAAATTTGAAGGAACCAAGATCCAAATGTCTAAAAGAGGTTCCTCTATTGCAAGACGCGTTATTCACACATTGACCTTGCAAAGCATCAGTGTATCTCGTACCGGAGAGGCTAAAAATTCCGTACTCCGCCATTACTATCTGGAGAAATGTAAATCAAAACCAAAACTTGTAGCAATGGGAGCTGTCTCACACAAAATATGCAACATGATTTTTGCCATACTTAGAGATAACAGGCCTTTTGAAATCATTACTCCACAGGAACATATCAAACAATACAATGCTGCCAAATGCGACATAGCTGCATAAAATACTAAAAATCCAACGAATCAATATCTTTTAAAAATGATATTTTCACCAAGGGATAAGTGCGCCCTTTTTTAGTACAAAAATATTTATTATTTAGCTATTGACATTTATTAGCTGGACTTATCTTCTATCTACTAAATAGTACAGTCAACATTTCAAAATATCTTACAAATCCTTAACCAGTGACACCTGATTCTCCAACATTATACTCCATTCTACTAGCTTTTTCATTATTTTTTATTTCTACGCCCAACATATTTACTTTTATCACTAACAGTATTATAATTTATCCGTA
>JAFTPO010000008.1 GCA_017463225.1 Lachnospiraceae bacterium
ATAAACGTCTTTTGTCTTTCCTTCATAAACTTTCTTCATTATTTTATTCTCCCTTTTATAAAAATAATAAGTTTGGTGAAAATGCTACCAAAGATAATTTAACACAAAATTTCTATGTTGACAATTTACTTTTTACTGAAATTATGTAAAAATTTTGTAGATTTTTTGTTGATATTTTAGTTAGTGCTGTATAAATAAGACTACCATTACTGTTAGGGAAATGATTTTATGTATATTTAGGTCTATTGTAGCAGGAGATACTTTAATATAATCCAGTATTATGATATAATTTTAAACAGTGTAAAATAACATTAGAAAGGTAGGGCAAATATGTACGAAACATCAATTAACTCACCAAAGCCAAGAGCTATAGCTCTGCTGCCTATATTAGTATTCCTGTTAATATTTATAGGCTCAGGAATTATAACAGGAGACTTTTATGCCATGCCGGCAATAGTGGCATTTCTTATAGCACTTTGCGTGGCTTTTGTGCAGAATAAAGACTTGAAGTTCGATGACAAGATTAAGGTTATCTCTAGAGGAGTTGGAGACGACAATATTATTACTATGTGTTTAATCTTCCTTCTTGCAGGTGGATTTTCAGGAGCGGTAAGTGCTGCTGGAGGAGTGGAAAGCACTGTTAATCTTGGACTTTCAATACTTCCACCATCTGTTGCTGTTGTAGGTTTATTTGTTATAGGTTGTTTTATATCAGTTTCTATGGGAACATCCATGGGAACTATCGCAGCACTTGCACCTATAGCAGTTGGAATAAGTGAGAAGACAGGCTTTTCTATGGCTGTATGCATAGGTGCTGTTGCCTGTGGCGCTATGTTCGGAGATAATCTTTCTATGATATCAGATACAACCATTGCTGCAGTTAAGACTCAGGGCTGTGAGATGAAGGACAAGTTTAAGGAGAATTTCTTTATAGTTCTTCCTGCTGCCATTGTTACAATTATTATCTTCTTCTTTATTACAAAGGACGGTGGAAGTGTTACTACAGCTGAGCTTGATTATAATATTGTAAGAGTTATTCCGTATCTTTTGGTTTTAATAGGAGCTCTTATCGGTATCAATGTGTTTGTAGTACTTATAGGAGGTATTGTTGTATCTTTAATAGTTGGTGTAGCAACAGGAGCCATAGCACCGGCAGATATGTTTACCGCAGTAGGTGGTGGTGTAACAGGTATGTATGACATTACAGTAATCTCTATTGTAGTTGCTTGCATCGTTGCACTTATGAAGGAATATGGTGGAATAGAGTTTATTCTTAAAATATTCAAGAAGTTTATCAAGGGACCTAAGGGTGCAGAGGTTGGTATAGCAGGTCTTGCTTTGGCAGTAGACTGTTGTACAGCAAATAATACCGTAGCTATAGTTATGGCTGGTCCAATTGCCAAGGAAATTAGCACAGAGTATGGAGTTGATCCTAGACGCTCAGCTTCCTTACTTGATATATTTGCGTCAGTGGGACAGGGACTTATACCTTATGGTGCGCAGCTCTTATCAGCAGCAACTCTTACAGGGCTTACACCATTTGATATAATTCCATACATGTATTATCCAATACTTATGGTGGTAAGTGCGTTTTTCTTTATTGCATTTAGAAAGAGAAAAGAAGCATAGAGTGTTAAATACTGATATCTTAAATAAAGCTGGATTACCATGTATAAAAAATGTGGTAATTCAGCTTTATTTTTGGTTATTATTAAGATTGAATTTTGGGATAAAAAGGAGTAAAACATTTTAAAGAGGTGATAGGTATGCTTAGTTTAAGAAAGAATAAAACTAAATATGAGATGGATATGTGCTCTGGCTCTATAATGAAGAAGATGCTTCTCTTTGCGGTGCCACTGATGTTCTCAAGCATACTCCAACTTCTTTTTAATGCGGCAGATATCGTTGTGGTAGGGCGCTTTGCAGGAGATAATTCTCTGGCAGCGGTAGGCTCAACCTCATCCCTTATAAACCTATTGGTCAATCTTTTTGTGGGCCTTTCTGTTGGAGCTAATGTTTTGGTTGCTCATTACTACGGAGCAAAGGAGTTTGATGACCTTAAGAAGGCTGTTCATACAGTAATTACCATAAGTATAATCAGTGGACTTATAATGACAGTAATAGGTGTTGTAGGCGCCAGACAGTTCCTTATATGGATGGATACCCCTGGAAAGGTTTTAGACCTTGCAACAACATACCTTAGAATATATTTTGCCGGAATGGTTGCAAATATGGTCTATAACTTCGGTGCAGCCATTCTTCGTGCAGTGGGAGATACAAAACGACCACTATACTACCTGATGTTTTCCGGGGTGGTAAATGTTGTATTAAATCTTATATTTGTAATCAGGTTTGATATGGATGTGGCAGGTGTAGCGTTAGCCACTGTTATATCACAGTGCATCTCCGCCGTACTTGTAATTAGATGTCTTATAAAGGAAACTGGAGGTATTCACCTAGACCTAAGATGCCTTGGAATAGATAAAGGAAACTTTATCAAGATACTTCAGGTGGGACTTCCGGCAGGCTTTCAGGGAATGCTATTTTCACTGTCAAATGTTGTAATCCAGTCCTCAGTTAACGGCTTTGGAGAAACCGTTGTGGCAGGTAATTCGGCAGCAGCAAATATAGAGGGCTTTGTGTATGTGGCTATGAATGCATTTCATCAGGCGGCCATATCCTTTACCAGCCAGAATGTGGGAGCGGGAAGATACGATAGAATCAACAAAATCCTATACACCGCTCAGCTGTATGTGTTCCTGGTAGGACTTGGACTTAGTATGGTGGTTATTGCTTTAGGAGAGCCGCTTTTAGGACTTTACACTAACAGTCCTGCAGTTGTGGACGCAGGCTTAGTCAGATTAAAATACATAGTAAGTTTATATTTCCTCTGTGGTATGATGGATACCATGGTTGGATCTCTTAGGGGACTTGGCTATGCCATAATGCCTATGATAGTGTCTTTGATAGGTGCATGTGGCCTTAGACTTGTATGGATTGCGACAGTATTTCAGATACCTGAGTTCCATACCATAGAGATGATATATATAACCTATCCGGTGTCCTGGTTCCTTACTCTGATGGCTCATGTGATATGTTTTGTGGTGGTGAGAAGGAAGCTGCCGAGGAATATAAAAGTATAAGAAGAATGAGTATAATCTATGAAAAAGTGGAAGAAATTCCACTTTTTTATTTGTCTTATGTTTAAAAGGTGGAAAAAATTGACTTCAAACACGTTATTATAATAATATAAAGAGTACATTGATAATTAAATAATACCCTATGATGAAAGATGACTATTTACACAGAGAGGAGTATGCGTATGGAATATGTAACTGTGATGGTTGATAAGAAGGTTTTAGACAAGAGAGAATTTGAGACAGAGAGCGAGGCGATTGATTATTTTGATAGTAAGTTTGGGGATATAATCCGTAAGAGTGCAGAGAGACAGATTAAGCTTTTAGAGAATTGGCTTCCTAAGTATGCTGACTCATATACTGATTCGGATTATGTAAAAAAGCAGAGAAAGAGGTTAGAGACATTAAAGGAAAGCTTGAATGAGAAGCCTGTTCGCTATGATAATAAGTATGAGCCATGGAAGGATCAGCAGCTTATGGGAAAGGACGGGCTGATCTATCATGTGGGAAGTATATATAGAAAGGGTGCAAGATACCTGGTGGTTGAAGAAGAACATTATGCCAGAGTAGATAATATAGAGTTTGACGGAAATGTGGATGCTCTGTACGATACACTTTCTAAGGAAAACAAGACTCATAGCAGATTCTTATACATATTTTCAGGTTTTATGGCTAAGGAACGTGCCATAGAGAAGGTGAAGAAGCTTAGGGTTCAGATTATGAGAGAATATAGGAAGGATCACACAAGACTTTAGGTCTTGTGTGACGTTTTTAATAAAAAGGTATTTAGAGAATTATGTAGAATAATAGGTATAGTGGAAGAAAAGAGTGTTTTATAATGGAGGTTGTGCCGATGGTTTATTGCATGTCAGATATTCATGGATATTATGAGGGCTATATGGAGATGCTAGAGAAAATCAACCTAAGGGATGATGACACTTTGTTTGTTCTAGGCGATGTTATCGACAGAGGAAAAGGTGGTATCAAGATACTTCAGGATATGATGATGCGATTTAATGTGATTCCTATATTGGGCAATCATGAGTACATGGCTATAAACTGTATGAAGTTCCTTAACCAGGAAATAACTGAGGATAGTATAAAGAATTTGGATGAGGGTACTGTTAGAGGCCTTATGGAGTGGCAGAATGTTGGCGGACAGGTTACCATAGATGAATTCCATAAGCTTGATGCTGAGGAGAAGCAGGATATCATAGACTACATAGAGGAGTTTAGTCTTTACGAAGAGGTGAAAGTTAAGGGAAAGGACTACGTTATGGTTCATGCAGGGTTAGTTAACTTCGCCCCAGACAGACCACTGGATGATTATCATTATTACGAGCTTCTGTTTAAGGTGCCGGATTACAGCAGGGTTTATTTTCCGGACAAGTACCTTGTGACAGGACACCTGCCAAATAGGTGCATACAGGGTAATAATCATCAGGATAAGATATTTAAGGGTAACAATCATATAGCTATAGACTGTGGTAGCAGCTGCAGAGGTAGCGGTGGAAGGCTTGGATGTATATGCCTTGATACTGGAGAAGAGTTTTATGTGGATAATAAGGAGTGGTGAGATGAGTAATATAGAAAACTATTGTGGAAGTAATTTCGGTGCATATGTTAGGTATATAGAAGAAGTAAGAGAAATGAGTAAAAGAATTAAAGCGCCATATATTGACCCGGATACGACATATGATGATTCTCAGTCAAAGTACTATATTGAATTAACAAAATTTTTAAATAAGCAAGAAGAAAAGTACATTGATGAAGAAAAGCAATGGAAGTATATATTTGAAAATAATAAAGATGAACCAGATGGGATTAAAGTAAAGAAAAATGGAGAAACCATAATGGTTTTAAGATCTGATCAGTTGGGTTTTAGTGCGATTCATGAAGATACGGTTGGTAAAGTGGGGCATCTATATTATAGATACCTTTGTGTTGCTAAAGATGCAGATGTGAATTGGTTGGCTGAATGTATTTGGAGTACCAGAACTATAGGAGGAGGTTTTATTTGGCCGATTAACAAGATAGGGAGAAAGCAAACGAATTATAACATAACTAGGGGAAGATGGCTTGAAGATAGGGTAGATTTTACTCTTATGGAAATAAAACACTATTTTGATTGGCTTAAAAATGATAAAGTTAAAGGTCATTGTTTTGAGTGCGATTTGTTGCATACAGCAGTATGTAATGAGAATACTGGAATGAATGAATGGCTGGAACATTTCGAAACATTTGAAACATATGTGCATTATTTTAAGATGTATCCTTTTGTGAAAAAGGACGGTGGAGAATACATTCCTATCAATATTGTGGAGTCTGATATTTACGAAGGTGTATACAAGTTATTGAATGAAGATAAACGTAGGCGAGTAATTAGAGAAAATGGAGAATCAGAAGTACTGAAAAAAATAATAGATAATGTGAGTAACTTAATAATAAAAAGAAGTGAAATCATCCAGAAAGTATTGGATGATACAATTTAAAAAAGTGGAACCCTCCACTTTTTTTATCCCCCTTTATAACAAGGTGGAAAAACACGACTTATTTACAACACATTAATACTAGTAAATCAAGGAGGTACACATATGGCACTTAGAAAGATTGACAAAACATCAAGAATTGAAAAGTTTGGAAGAATATTAGACTACCTAAGATGGAACACCGATAAGAACCATCCTACAACTCAGGAAAAGATGAGATGGGATGAGAGGTATCCTGAGATGGATGAATATATGGGTGATAAGCAGACCTTTAACAGATTAATAAAGGATATGGCTAAGTATTACAATACTGAGAATGATGATTTCAAGGCTGAGGAAGATTGGAGGATACATTTTAAGGATTGGAAGAAGATGTATGACGCCGGAGAAGGTCTTCAGTATGCAGATGAAGATAGCAGAGAGCTTATATCTATGCGTATTAGTGATTTGTATTATAACAACCCATTTTCCTATGATGAGCTTGACCTTCTGATAGAGGGAATCTGGGCTAACGGCAGCTTGGACGAGACTATGGCTGAGGAGCTATCAAGAAAGGTTTATGAAAACCTGGGAACTAGATTCTATAAATATAAGCCTGGAAAGCTTCGCAAGATTAAGGAGCCAGTGCTGTGTGATAAAAAGCTGCTTAAGAATAATTTGGATATTATCCACAAGGCCATAGAGAAAAATGTTCAGATCGAGTTTAGATTTAATGGCTATACCTATAACAAAAAGCTGGAACCTACCAGAAGATTTAAATATAAGCTTAGCCCATATTATCTGGTTGCAAATCATGGAAAATACTATCTGCTAGGCTGTATGCCGTATAATAAAGATGGTGAGGAAATAAAAACCATGAGCATATGGCGTGTGGACCTAATGACGGAGATAGATATCTACGGTATGAATGAAAAACTGGGAATTGCCGGTGAAGCAAGAATTCCTATGAGGCAGGTTGCAAATCTACCTGACAAGTGGACGGAGGAGTTTCATCTGTCACATATTAATATGTCCTTTGATGAGCCGGAGTGGATAACCTTAAGGATTTTAAGTAAGAAGACAAAGGATGACAAAGCTAAAAGAATAGTGCCTGGATATACATTTCTTCATGATTGGTTTGGGGATAATTTTAGATTTATAAAAACTGATGAGGATAATCCGGATTACGATATTGTAAATGTATTATGCTCTCCTTATGGTATGGCAAACTGGGCGCTTCAGTACTCTGAGCTGGTGGAGGTGCTTGAGCCGGAAACTGTGCGTGATGAGGTAAAGAGAAAAATTAAAGAGCTAAATAAAAAATATATTTAATGTGAAGAAAACACATAAGGTGGAAAAAGTCTCCTAATCCCTCGGTATAATGAAAAATGTAAACAGTGATATCTAATAACATGGTAATAAAAAGGAGGACTTTTACTATGGAAAATATGACAGTTAATGAAAATATTATTAAAAATATTAATGAAAATATTAATGAGAAGAGTGCAGCATTGGAATTAAGCAAGGAAGAAAGTGATAAGTATATCGCGGAAAGTATAATTCGAACCGATGAGAAGCTTAAAAGTCATACTGCAGTGGAACTTGCAGTTTACGACAGCAAGCTAGATGTTAAGGAGGTCGAAACAGGGAAGAGTATCTATGATATTGAGAATCCTTACGAGAGGTTCCTTGCTTATAGAAATGATAATTCTCTCCTTGGTATAAGCTTTGAGGGAGATGTATCAATTAGAACTATGTATATATTTACCCAGATATTTCCCTATGTAAGAAATGAAGGTAGAGAAATTGAGTTGTACAAATCCTTGAGCAGCAAGAATCCATTGGAGCATAACAAGCTGAAGCTTAAGTTTGAAATAGGAGATGCATATAGGCATGATTTTGTATATCGAGGTGATACCATGAATTCCTGTGCAGGTACAGTAAATGCGTACATAAGACGCTATGGAAAAAAACTGCCGGATGCTGCGTTGGAATTTGCGGCACTTACCCACACTATTGGCAATTATACGCCTATTCCATATAAGAAGAGGGGAGTGGAATTCAATTCTCCTAGGGGCTTTAATAACTATAAGATAAATGATTATTGGGATTTGACGTTGCTTGCTATCTATAACTGGTTTCTTGAGAAAAACGGGAAAATACCTAAATATAACCTTGGGCTTGTAGATGTTGTGAAAAATAAAGAGTCAGTACAGTTGGTGGAGAAATGGTTAGAGAACTTTAAGGATGATAAGGGTAAGTATTCCTGGGACAAGTTCGTTAGTGATAATTTTATGGAGGAATTTGTAGAGCTTGTGGAGCTCGCGGAAGGTTCAAACAATGGGGATAATAAAGAAATATTTGGTATGCCTATGGAGCTTTGGGATGGACATTTTGATAGCTTTGAAGATTATAATCGTCCATCCACAGAGGAGGAATTTACGCAGTTTTTTACACGTATTAATGAGGCTATAAAAACAAGAGGAATAAGGATGTGTGAGAGGCTGTTGGCTGAAATTTAACATAAATTACTAGGAGGTATTGATATGATATTTTTGTGCGCAGATACACACGGCTTAAAGGACATTGATAAGGTAGTGAGATTCTTTGAATATAAGTGTAAGTACAATGAACTTACTAAGGATGATTATCTTATAATTTTAGGTGATTCAGGAATATGCTGGGATGATTCAATACAGGATAATGAGGTCAGGAGGATATATCGTTCCTTGCCGGTTACAACATTATTTATTGATGGCAATCATGATAATCATCAACTGCTTGCAGAATACCCTGTTACCACCTGGCATGGTGGTAAGGTCCATGAGATAGATGACGGGATAATTCATCTGATGCGTGGTCAGATATATGATATAGCAGGAGAGACATATTTTACCTTCGGTGGTGCATGGTCTGTGGATCAGGACGACAGAGTGGAGGGAATATCCTGGTGGCCAGAAGAGCTTCCTAGCGAGGAAGAACTTGAGGACGCAAGAAGAAATTTGGAAAAGGTAGACTATCAGGTAGACTATGTTCTCACTCACACAGGACCTTCGGACATATTAGAGCAGATGGGCTATCAGATATTTGATGGCGGTGAGAAGCTTATGGAATTCTTTGAGGATTTACAGTTTAGATTAGACTTTAGGGATTGGTATTTTGGGCATATGCATGAAGATCAGCATATAGAGAACTGGCACTGTATTATGGAGGACATAGTTGAGATAATTACATTCGAGTAAGCAAATGGCTATGACAGATGTGGTTTGCTTTGCACGGTAGCGTGCTTTAGTTGGCAATAGACAAAAGATTAAACCACCAGTTGATTGATAGTAAAAGCTAGTGAATATAAAATATGATTATAGAAAAAGTGAATATGTAATGTTTTAGAAAGATAACACTCTAAAGAGATGACGTTTAAGAAGGAAATTATATTGTAAGGAATTTTGATAGTAAGGAAGAATGTTCACTAAAATATCTATTGAATATTTTTTTATAAACACGGGGGTGTCTGTTATGAGTACATATGTTATGGCAGACTTGCACGGAAGATATACAGAGCTACAGGAGATGCTTAAGAAGATTGATTTTGGCTTAGAGGACAAGCTTATTATAGCAGGGGATATCTGCGACAGAGGCAAGGAAAATTACGAGATGCTTAAGTGGATGGAAAGCAAGCCTGCTAATGTTGAATTTATCAAGGGTAACCATGATGAGGAGTTTATTGCTAATGTTGATTTGCTTACTATTGAAATGAAGAAGAATCCTAGTCTTAGACATTGCTATGATAACCTAAAGGAACTTGATGAATATTTTGACTATTATGGAACTATAGGCCAGCTTATCGATGGGTACGGAGTGAATTTTAAGCAGCTTTCACTGTGGGCAGATATAATGTATGGGTTCCCATATCTTAAGGAGCTTCAGATAGAGGGGAAGGACTACATAATTGTTCATGCAGGATACATGGATGAGGATAGCCTGGCTAATTCACCATTAGCTAAGAACTCATCACCTAGTCAGCTTAAAACTATGGCTTTATCAAAAGAGGTATTTTACACAAATGCAAGAGATGCAGCTTTGATGGTTGGAGGGAAAAGAGATACCACTATTATAGCAGGACATACACCAACCATATCTAACAGTATTTTTTTTAATGATGGAAAGGTGTTTAGAGGTGAACGCCCAGAGATCAATTCTGTAATCTATAACATAGATTGTGGAGCGGGATTTTTGGATAAGTCAAAATCTGCTAATATGGCTTGTATAAGGCTAGAGGATGAGAAAGTGTTTTATCTGAGATAGCTTTATTAGACAAAGCATTGTTAGGAAAAAGTATATATCATAATATTCAATATATTTACAACTATAGCTTAAAATGTACATATATGAATGCTTTAATAAGAGATTAAAGAATAACTTCACAAAGTATAGGAGGTATGTTATTTGGCAAAATTAATTATAGTAATGGGAACAACTGCATCAGGAAAGTCACATTTTATAGATGAGCATTTTGCTTTTACAGATTTTAAACATATATCCATCGGTGAGTATCAAAGAGGTTTAAAATCTGAGAGAGAGCTCAACAGTATGTCTATGGAAGAATATTTTAATTATCTGGCATTCTGTAATGAGAAGGCTAAAATTGATATGGTGGAGGCTTTAGAAGCTGGTCAGGATGTAATATTAGAGCATACTCTCTACAAGGCCAAGCGCCGAATAGTATACACTGAGGCGGCGAAGGCGGTTACAGATGAGCCTATAGACATATATGTTATGCAACCAAGCAAGGAGAGACTAAGACGTAATCTTAAGGCTTATACCTATGGTGATGAGAGAGCAGTTGAAAGGTTCTTTGATGAGATGTCGCAGATAGAGTTTCCTAATCCTGTTGAGGGCTTTGAGAGGATCTTTAGTGTTACTGATGGCGAGATAAGAGAACGAGTGGTGTCAGAGGACTTAGTGCTAGTTGAAAGAGCTAAGGAGGAACTGAGACAGGAGCAAGAGAGACTGAAGAAAGAACAGGAAGAAAAGGAAAAGGGCGGACAGATAGATCCACTAAGTGATAGACAGAAGCTTATCAAAGAATTAGAATATAAGCCTTTTTGGCATATTTGCGAGGTGTGTGGAAAAAAGGAATTCATGACTGCAGAAGCTGCTTATATTAAGGGTTGGGATTACCCGCCTAAGTTGGGTAAGTTTGGAATTGTAGGACCACGTACCTGTGGTGATTGTGGCATAGAGCAGACTGTATGGTGGAATGTTATGAAATCAGCCAACAAAAATGCTGACGAAGATAATTTTGGTAGTGAAAGTACATACAGCGACACCATGACCCCAGAGCACAAGAGAAAGGTGATTATGCGAATCGCCAAAGAACCATATTCTTTGTTGGAGGAAGAGGAAAATGATTAATTTAGTACCATCGATACAAGTGAGCGAATATTTAGATAAGGTAGGACATACATTTACAGATTCTGAGAGAGCAACTCTTATATGGAATGCAGTTGGGTGTAGTCGTGACGAGAAGCTGATGGCCTTGGAGGATATGGCATTAAGCACAGAGGATGCTAAGCTGAGACAGCAGATTAAGGAGAGATTAGACTTTGAGAACGAAAAGGTTAGACGATTTGTTACAAATCAGGATAATGATTACATATACGTTGTAAATGATAGTGATGGTATATCTTGTGGCTTTTTCAGAGAACATGGTACTGCACGTAGCTATGCCAAGCGTCAAGATGAGTCATGTACTATAGCTAAGCAAAAGATTGTTGATGGTTTTGAGATACCGAAGGTTGAGTCAGTAGGACGTTGGAATCCTAATCTTTTTCCAGATAAGGAATATGAGATAACCACAAAAGATTATTGTGGAGATGCTGTAGCAGAAGAGTGGTTTGATGAAAAGGGAAATCTGGTTGGTATGTGGTCAACTGAGATGAGTATAGAGGAAGAAGATGTGGTGGATGAATACAAGGTGGACCGTTTTGAGTTTAAGTTTCTTAACATTCCGTTCCCACCTTACTTCTCTGAGGGAGCCCCGGTTAAGCATATTCCTACTGGAAAATATGGAATCATAGCTTCTGGAAGTGAGAACTGGGAGGAGTTTATACAAAGAGTTAATGCCGGATTATATGTGGATTATTCAGATATGTGTATTACAGTAGAATTTTTGACAGATGATGGTATGTGGTGTCATAATCACATAAATCCTATATTCTTAGATATTGAAATGCCTAAAACTAAGGATAATCATGAGTTAGCTTGCGCTTTAGAGGCATTAAGTGATTATTGGAGTGGTTCAGGCAGCGAAGAGATTGTACTTAAGTATTCTCGTCAGTATGCAGATGCTAAGAGAAAACCGAGGACGATTGATGCTGCTACTTCAGTGCAGGATATTATTATTTAACTAAATGGGGATGGGCGCCAATAAATTACATTCCGGCCGCGACGGGGTATTACGAAGCTGACCGTTTTAAGTGTCAGCGGAGTAATATCCCTAGGCTTACACGGCCAGTATAGTATGCTTGCGCACATCCCCTTCTTAAACACAACAGGCTGGATGCTTTAGCATCCAGCCTGTCTAACTTTATCTCTATAAAATTTACTTATCAGTAATCTCTGCATGAAGCTCCTGAAGACTCTTAACCTCTCCAGCCTCATGTGTCTTAACATACTTGATACCCTCAGCAGTTGCCTTAGCAGCAGCGATAGTAGTCATATAAGGAACCTTAGCCTTAATAGCTGCCTTTCTTAAGTAACTGTCATCGCTTACGCTATCCTTACCAACTGGAGAGTTGATAATAAGGTCGATGTTACCATTTGTGATAACGTCAAGTGTATTAGGACGACCCTCTGAAAGCTTCTTAATCTTCTCGGCTGGAATACCAGCTCCGCTGATTAACTCATAAGTGTTGCCTGTTGCAATAATCTTGAATCCAATCTCGTGGAACATCTGAGCAACATCTACGATTTCTTCCTTATCCTTACGGTTAACTGAGATAAGAACTGTACCATCAAGAGGAAGCTTAGAACCGATACCCTCCTGAGCCTTGAAGAACGCTTCACCATATGATGATGAAAGTCCAAGTACCTCACCTGTTGAACGCATCTCAGGTCCAAGTACAGGGTCAACCTCCTGGAACATATTGAATGGGAATGCAGCCTCCTTAACACCATAGTTAGGGATGTTCTGCTCCTTAAGTGCAGGAACTGGTGAAGGCTTACCGGTAAGCTCTGAAGTAATAATCTCAGTAGCAAGTGGTACCATTCTAATGTTACATACCTTAGATACAAGAGGTACTGTACGAGATGCTCTTGGGTTAGCCTCAAGCACGTATACCTTACCATTCTCGATTGCGTACTGCATATTCATAAGACCCTTAACATGCATTTCTTCAGCAATCTTTCTAGTGTATTCCTTTATAGTCTTAACATTCTCCTCAGTGATGTGTACTGAAGGAATGATACAAGCTGAGTCACCTGAGTGAACACCTGCAAGCTCGATGTGCTCCATAACAGCAGGAACAAATGCGTGTGTACCGTCGCTGATTGCATCAGCCTCACACTCTAAAGCGTGGTTAAGGAATCTGTCTATAAGGATAGGTCTGTCTGGTGTAACACCAACTGCAGCTGCCATATATCCCTTAAGAGCTTCCTCATCATACACAACCTCCATACCACGTCCACCGAGAACGTATGAAGGACGAACCATAACAGGGTAACCAATGCTATTTGCAATATCTCTTGCTTCCTCGAAGTTAACTGCCATACCTGACTCTGGCATAGGAATCTCAAGCTTCTCCATCATCTCACGGAATAAGTCTCTATCCTCTGCAAGGTCGATAACAGAAGGTGAAGTTCCAAGAATCTTAACACCATTTGCCTCAAGGTCTGCTGCAAGATTAAGTGGAGTCTGACCACCAAACTGTGCGATAACACCAAGTGGCTTCTCCTTATTGTAAATACTAAGAACATCCTCAAGTGTAAGAGGCTCAAAGTATAACTTGTCTGAAGTATCATAGTCAGTTGAAACTGTCTCTGGGTTACAGTTTACAATGATTGTCTCGAAGCCAAGCTTCTTAAGTGCAAGTGCTGCGTGTACACAACAGTAGTCAAACTCGATACCCTGACCGATACGGTTTGGACCACCACCAAGAATCATAATCTTCTTATTATCAGATACTGGGTTCTTATTCTCTCCATTGTAAGTAGAGTAGTAGTAAGCACTGTTCTCAGTACCACTTACGTGAACACCCTCCCAGGTCTCTTCAACGCCAAGAGCAAGACGCTTATTTCTAATGTCATCCTCTGAAATCTCAAGAATCTGGCTTAAATACTTATCTGAGAAACCATCCTTCTTAGCCTGAATGAGAAGCTCATCTGCTGGTAAGCTGCCCTTAGACTTAAGGATTTCCTCCTCTAACATAACAAGCTCTCTCATCTGGTCGATGAAGTAATTCTTAACCTTAGTGAGCTCGTGAATCTCCTCGTTAGTTGCACCCTTTCTAAGAGCCTCGTACATTACGAAATGTCTCTCACTAGAAGGAGTGATAAGAAGCTTTAATAACTCATCCTTTGAAAGTGAATCGAAGTTCTTAGCATGACCAAGACCATAACGACCGATCTCAAGACTTCTGATAGCCTTCTGGAAAGCTTCCTTATAGTTCTTGCCGATACTCATAACCTCACCTACGGCACGCATCTGAGTACCAAGCTTATCCTGAACGCCCTTGAACTTCTCGAATGCCCAACGAGCGAACTTAATTACTACATAATCTCCATCTGGAACATACTTATCAAGAGTACCGTACTTACCACAAGGAATATCCTTAAGTGTAAGTCCAGCTGCAAGCATAGCTGATACTAAAGCGATAGGGAAACCTGTTGCCTTAGATGCAAGTGCAGAGGAACGTGAAGTACGAGGGTTAATCTCGATAACAATTATTCTGTCTGATACCGGGTCATGAGCGAACTGTACGTTAGTACCACCGATAACCTCTACAGACTCTACTATCTTATATGCCTGCTCCTGAAGTCTCTTCTGACAATCCTCAGAAATAGTAAGCATAGGAGCTGAACAGAATGAATCTCCTGTATGAACGCCAAGTGGGTCAATGTTTTCGATAAAGCAAACAGTAATCATATTACCCTCTGCATCACGAACGATCTCAAGCTCAAGCTCTTCCCAACCAAGGATTGACTCCTCTACGAGAACCTGGCCAACAAGTGAAGCCTGAAGACCTCTGGCACATACAGTCTTTAACTCTTCCTTATTATATACCAGACCACCGCCGGCACCACCCATAGTGTATGCTGGACGAAGAACTACAGGATAGTTAAGTCTGTCTGCAATAGCAAGTGCCTCCTCAACAGTGTAGGCAACCTCACTTCTTGCCATCTCTATTCCGAGAGCATCCATAGCCTTCTTAAATTCTACACGGTCCTCACCACGCTCGATAGCGTCAACCTGAACACCGATTACCTGAACATTATACTTGTCTAAAACACCGGCTTTATTTAACTCCTCACAGAGGTTTAGTCCTGATTGTCCTCCAAGGTTAGGGAGAAGTGCGTCTGGTCTCTCCTTCTTGATTATCTGCTCGAGTCTATCTACATTAAGTGGCTCGATGTATGTTACATCAGCAGTCTCCGGATCTGTCATAATTGTTGCAGGGTTTGAGTTTACAAGTACAATCTCGTAGCCAAGCTTACGAAGTGCCTTACAAGCCTGAGTACCTGAGTAGTCAAACTCACATGCCTGTCCGATTATGATAGGACCGGAACCAATGATAAGTATTTTGTTAATATCTGTTCTTTTTGGCATAGCTATGTCCTCCTTATATTCTCATAATATTATATAGAAAATGGGGAAAATAACAAGATATTTTTTAAGGTTTTTTGCAAAAAAAATCAACAAAAAGATTGGCGGTTTTTTCATATATATGTAGCAAAAAGCAGATAAGTGTAGAAAAATGATGAAAAATAGGGTATAATCCACATGAAAAACTTGGAAAGAATGTATAAAACTACTATGACGGGATGTATAAAAAATGAATATTATACATTTGTGTTGTATATTTTCTATCTTGGGAGTGTGAAAATATGAGTTTGGAAAAACATGAACAGTCAACACAAAAGCTGGATAATTATTTGACGAATTTTGAGTCAACTCAAAGAAGATTGGAAGGCAGACTTAGAAGAAACTATAATGACACACCCTACGAAGAGAAATATTCTCATATACAGATAGTCAAACAGTCCAAGCTATTGTTAGAATACGTGGATTATGTGAAAGAATATTACCCACACATATTTCATGAGTTGAAGATTCAGGAGTTAATTGAACAAATTAGTAAGTATGCAGATTTGACAGATGTTGATAAGGTAAAGCTTTATAAAACCATCTTGAAAATTCATAGGTAAAACACAACTATAGTTAAAGTTTACCACGTGAACGTTAAAATACGAAAAAGGGTTATAAAGTGTTAATTTTGTAATATCAATATCTAGAAGGCTATGATAGAATAAGATGAACCCAAGGAGGAGAAGTATATGATAAAGCATATCATTTTATGGCAGTTGAAGGATGAACTTTCAGAGGAAGAAAAGATTCAGGTAAGAAAGGGTATTAAGGAGGGCTTAGAAGGTCTTCAGGGTAAGATACCAGGGCTTACAGAGATATATGTTCAGACTGATTTTCTTCCAAGCTCAAATGCGGATGTAATGTTGGATTCAACATTTGAGAGTGAAGAGGCATTAAAGGCATATGCTGTTCATCCGGAGCATGTAAAGGTGGCAGACGAGAAGGTTAGACCGTATACTAAGAACAGAGTATGTATGGATTTTTAATCTGCTTTTAACGGGGAGGAACAAATGAATACAATAGATGTAATTAGAGACTTAGAAACCATGCGAAAGAGCATACAGTTTAAGCGAATACTGAGTGTGATATGTATGTTCGGTATGTTTTTTGTAGGTATGATTATTAACGGCAGTGGAAATCTATCCTTTGCGATGGTTTCACCAATGCTTTTTCTAGTAGCATTTGCCGGTGGTGGAATACTTGCCTATATGGCGAATAAGGAACTTAAACAGTTTAAGTATCTGTATAAGCAGAATTTCGTAGTGGGTGTACTTAACGAAATGTTTGGTCATGTGGTTTATAATCCTGAATACGGCTTCTCGGAGATGGAGGTAGGCCAGTTCGGAATCACACAGCTGGGTAATAGATATTCCTCAGAGGATTACATAGAGGGTGAATGTGAGGGAGTGCGTTTTAGACAGTCAGACGTAACCATCAAGCGAGTAGTAAGAAGTGGAAAAAGTACCCACACATATGTACACTTCAATGGACGAATGTTTGAATTCGAGTGTCCTATGAGTAACAATACCTCAACATTAGTATTTTCAAAGAACTACCAGTATCCGGGACATGGAATTGGTATGAGATATGAGAAGATAGAGCTTGAGAATGCTGCTTTTAACAAGCAGTTTAAGGTTAAGTCTATAGACAGTATAGATGCATTTTATATACTTACTCCGCAGATGATGGAGTGTGTGCAGAATATTCAGCGAAAGGGAGGAGCTGTAGGTCTTCACTTCGTAAAGGATAAATTGTATCTGGGTATTAATGCCGGAGGTCAGGGTGCCTTTGATGCAAATATGAACAGACCACTTGTTTATGTGGATGAGGTAGAAAAGATTAAGCGAGACGCTGCAGTGATTTTTGATATAATTAGAACCTTGAAGCTGGATGAAAATGCAAAAGAGGATAGAATTGCCAAAGGAATGGTTCATGGAAGTGCTGTGGATGACATAGCAGCTAAGGCAGCCATGAATGCTATGTTTGGCCAGGCACCGGCGGAGAGTAAGTTTGGATTTTCTTTAAAGAAATAAAATATAATTTTACCATAAGAGATATTAAGGAGGAAATGAATTATGGGAGCATTAATAGCAGTAGGAGCAGTAGTTGTAGTAGTATTACTTTGGTACATAGGAACAAGCAATAGCATCAAGAAGCTTGATCTTAAGGTGCAGGAGGGTAATTCAAGTATTGAGGTGGCTCTTGAGAAGAGATATGATGTATTAACCAAGATGCTTGATGTAGTTAAGGGTTATCAGAAGCATGAGAGAGAGGTTTTATCTGAGGTTATCGCACTTCGTAGAGGAATGTCTATGAATGAGTTAAATCAGGCTAACAAAACTATGGATGCTGCATTTGGAAAGATTAGTCTTCTTGCAGAGTCTTATCCTGAGCTTAAGTCAAGTAATAACTTCCTTCAGCTTCAGGCAGCAATTACTGATGTTGAGGAGCATTTACAGGCAGCTAGACGTCTATACAACGCAAATGTTAATGCCTATAACGCAAAGATTGTTGTATTCCCTAACAGTATCGTAGCTAATAATATGGGAGCAGTTCAAAAGCCATTCTTTGAGGCATCAGAGGGTAAGAGACAGGACGTTAAGATGAGCTTTTAATAAGAAAGTGATTTAATATTAACATAAGGGAGAGCTTCGGGGGTTAGTGCCATACCCTTGGAGCTTTTCTCTTTTTTTGTTATGGGATTATAACATACTGATTTTGTTGAAGAAACTTACTTGATATGGTAAAATATGTGACATGATTTTGCTTGGAGGTTATGATGGAATTAGTAAGTGGAAGACCTTCTGATATGGAGGGAAGATTAGATAAAGAAGTTAGAGTCTACGACTTCCTGGATGGCTTGGGAGTTGAGTATATGAGGGTAGACCATGAAGCTGCGGATAATATGGAAATATGCAAGGCTATAGACCAGGTTCTTGAGGCCACAATATGCAAGAATTTGTTTCTGTGCAATCGCCAGCAGACAGCCTTTTATCTGCTTATGATGCCTGGAGATAAGCCATTTAAAACTAAGGAGATTTCCAGTCAGATTAACAGTGCCAGATTATCCTTTGCAGGTCCTGAGTATATGGAACAGTTTCTGGATATATCACCGGGAGCAGTCAGTATTATGGGACTGATGAATGATAAGGATAATGCAGTAAAGCTTCTCGTGGATGAGGATGTGCTTAAGGGAGAGTACGTGGGATGTCATCCATGTGTCAATACATCAAGCTTAAGGATAAAAACAGCTGATTTGTTTGGTAAGGTACTTGAGGCGATGAAACACGATATGACAGTAGTTCAACTCGTGGGAGAATAAGGAGGTAAGGATGAAAAGTAAGAGATTTATTAAAAGACTGGTAGCTATAATGTGTGCCTTAATTATGGTGGTTACCAGCTTGAATGTGGGTACCATTTCCACTAAGGCGGCAACATCTATAGATTTGACACCTTATATGACAACCAGTGGAAGTGCAACAGCAACAGTACTATCAAGTGGACAGAAGCCTGCAGTGGAGCTTAATATTAACCTGCCGGAGGCTTTGAATGAGAAGTCAGAGTTTCAAAGCGCAGGTGTTAAGAGCCTGTCAGTTACATTTACCGTTTCAAGCTATACCGCTTATTCAGGAGAAACTGCGGGAGCCATGGCTTACTTTATGGATAATTCAAGTTGGACATGGAATGCTGGAAGTTGGGTAAATCTTTCCTCTGGTAGTGTTACAGCTACATTAGACATAAGCAGTGTTAACTGGGGCAGTGGTACAAAGGTAGGAAAAATCGGAATTCAGCTTTGTAATTTGGCTGAGGGTTCAACAGTTACATATAAGATTACATCAGCAAGTTTAGTTGCAGATTCTAATCCATTGACCGGAGGTTCAACAGGTGGATCAGAAGGTGGTGTTGGAGGTTCAGTTGCAGCTCCGGATGACAACTATGCTAAGCTACTTCAGTACTCACTGTATTTTTATGATGCAAATATGTGTGGTGATGAGGTTGGAGAAAATTCACTCCTTTCCTGGAGAGGAGATTGTCATACCTATGATAAATACACATATAGAAGAAGTGACGGAAGCTCAGTTACTGTAGATTTGACAGGTGGCTTCCATGATGCAGGAGACCATGTTAAGTTTGGTTTGCCTGAGGCATACGCGGCATTTACTCTTGGTATGAGTTATGATACTAATACATCTGCCTATGAATCAGCTAAGCAGGTGGAGCATCTTAAAACCATAACAACTCATTTTTCAGATTATTTGGTTGACTGTGCAGTATTAAATAGCAGTGGAACAGCAGTTGAAGCCTTTTGTGTTCAAGTAGGACAAGGTGGAGGTGGCTATGACCATGGCTACTGGGGTGCACCTGAGGCTCAGCCACAGAATAACAGAACTGCTTATTTTTCAAGTGCATCAGCACCACACACAGATATAGTGTCTCTTTCTGCAGCAGCTTTGGCTATGCAATATAAGAACTTTGGAGGAGATGAGTATCTCAAGACAGCAAAACTTTTGTTTGCGTATGCTAAGAATAATAACAAGTCGGTTGGTACAACATCATCTACATTTTATGTGTCATCAAACTGGGAGGATGATTACTGTCTTGCAGCTCTTCTTTTGTATCAAATTACCGGAGATTCAAGCTATAAGACAGAGTATGATAAATATAAATCAGCTTCGGCTGCTATGAAGCCATATTGGCCACTAGGTTGGGACAATGTAGGTCCTGCAGTGGCATATTATGCAGGTGATTCCGGTAAACTGTATACCCTTATGAATATAGGCAATGGAACTACATTTGCTGATGGATATAGATGTATAGATAACTGGGGTTCAGCAAGATATAACACATCTATGCAGTATACAGGACTTTTGTACGATGATATGACCGGTACTAATTCATACAAATCATGGGCTGAAGGTCAGATGGGATATCTTTTAGGAGACAACTCTTATAATAAGTGCTTTGTAGTGGGTTATAACAGTAACAGCGCAAAGTACCCACATCACAGAGCCGCTTCAGGCTATACAGGTGGAGATAAGGGAACAACAGCCCAGAAATATGTGCTTATGGGAGCTCTTGTAGGTGGTCCTAAGAGTGACGGAAGCTACGTAGATTCAGCCAGTGATTATGTATGCAATGAGGTTGCCATAGACTACAATGCAACATTGGTTGCGGCAGCAGCGGCACATTACGAAAACAATATGAGTGACACTGCAAAGCAGGTTATAGATTCAAATTATCATCAGGATAGTGGTGCTCCTGTGTGGACAACTCAGACAGCACCTGCAGCACCAACCAAAAAATCAGCAACAACTAATACTATAGTTCTCAACACTATAGCCGGTTGTGAGTATTCTAAGGATGGAAAGAATTGGCAGAGTAGTACAACCTTCTCCGGACTTAGTGCAAATACAGAATATACCTTCTATGCCAGAAAGGCGGAGGATGCAACAAACTATCTTAAGGCAAGTCCGGCAAGTGCAGGCATAAAGATTAAGACAAGTCCAATACTTGTTACAGGTATTACGCTTAATAAGACTTCTGTGACAATTGAGGATATAAACGATACATACACACTTACTGCTAATGTTTCACCAAGCAATGCCAGCAACAAGACTGTGACATGGTCTAGCGATAATTCAGCTATTGCTTCAGTTAGCAATGGAAAAGTTACTGCAAAGGGTACCGGCGTTGCAACTATAAAAGCAAAGGCAAATGACGGAAGTGGAAAAACTGCTACATGTACTGTGACAGTTTATGATACACCGGATGCACCTGCTGCAACAGATGCAGTGGTTAACAAGTATACAACTGATACAATAACCCTTAACTATATTCAGGGATGTGAGTACTCAATGGATGGTGTTAACTGGCAGGAGTCCAATGTGTTTACAGGTCTTGAACCAGGAAAGGAATATACCTTCTACGTGAGAGTAAAGGGTGACGATAATTTCATTAAGGATGGTGTGTATACTATCGTTAAAGCAAGCACCCTAAAGCAGGATGAAAAGGTTGTAGCGGTAACCGGTATAGCATTTGATAATAAGGCTTCATCTTCTTGTAAGTTAGCAATAGGGGAAGCTCCAAGCTGGACATTTAAAGCTTCAGTAACACCTGCAAATGCTACGCAGAAGGGTGTTACATACAGTAGCTCAAATGATAAGGTATTGACTATTGATGAAAATGGTGTTGTTAAGGCAGTTGCTCCTGGAAAAGCAACCATAACAGCAGCATCTGTAGAAGGCGGATATTCTGATACCATTGATATTGAGATTTATAAACCATTTGAAGCACCAGAGATAGATGTTTATTACCGCACTCATATCCAGAACGTAGGTTGGGAGGGTACAGAAAGTAACATCAAGTCCTGGAAGAAGGACGGTGTAATGTCAGGAACCAGTGGACGTGCTCTTAGACTTGAGGGTATAAATATAGTGGTTACACCTGAGACTACGTGCCCAGAATTAGATTTAGGAATTCAGTATACAACCCACTGTCAGGATTATGGCTGGTTGCCATGGTCAGCAGATGGCGAGATGAATGGAACAGAAGGAGAGTCCAAGAGATTAGAGGCTATAGAGATTCAGCTTACAGGAGCTCATAAGGATTTATACGACGTTTATTATAGAGTGCATGCTCAGGATTTTGGCTGGCTTGGCTGGGCGAAGAATGGTGAACCATCCGGAACAGCAGCTAAGGCAAAAAGACTTGAGGGAATTCAGATTCAGGTTGTTAAGAAGGGTACGACTCCGAATTGGAATGCTGGTGGAATAGTATCAGATTACAGCTTAGCGTTTTATGCTGCGGCAGGAAGCTCACCTGTAGTAAACTATCCAAATACCTCTAATCAGAATCCGGTAATACCTGGTACAGACGTTCCAAACGTAGTATACAAGACTCATGTACAAAATGACGGCTGGCAGCGTTGGAGATATAACGGGCAAATGTCCGGAACCAGTGGCAGAGCTCTTAGACTTGAGGGTATTAGAATCAATCTCTCAAACAAGCCATGTGAT
>JAFTPO010000047.1 GCA_017463225.1 Lachnospiraceae bacterium
CTTCGGAAAACCGGTTACCATATCCTCGAATATCGCAACCTGCGGAGAGGAATATATATCAGATAAGACCAACAGCCTTATCTATCAGGTCACAGGAGAGCAAAACCTGGTAACAAGTGTAATAAGCGGTATGGTAGGAAACGGCTTCGTCAATGGTGTGAGGCTGGAGATAGAAGATGCAGGAAGATTAGATATAGACCCATCTGTGGATTATGATGTGGACATTCATAATAATTCTGATATAATTGAAGTACACCAGAATAATGCACATATAACAAATGTAGGGAACACCAACTCAAAACCTAGCTCGAAAGTGTTGCGAGAAAATCTAATAGCATCAGGGAAGTTGCCTCCAAATTATAAAAATGCAGCGCATCATATTGTGGCAGGTTCTTCACCTAAAGCAGCAGAAGCACGAGCCATATTGCAAAAATATAATATTGACATCAATTCTGCTGAAAACGGAGTGTTTTTGCCAACCCAAAGGGGAGTATCAAATGCGTCCTATCATCCTAGTTTGCATACAAATAGTTATTATGAAAAAGTAAATTCTCTTTTAAGAGAGGCAAAAAGTAAAGAGGATGTTGAGGATATCTTGAGATATATTGAACAAGAATTAGAAAAAGGGACGTTCTAGGAGGGAATTAATGAAAATATATAAATTGTGCTTTGATGTAGATAATTACGATAATATAGAAACGTGTCAGGAAATGTTGGTAGATTTTTATCAAATGTTTGATGGTACAAGTTTAAAAGAAACATGGGAAAAGATAGAAGTCAAAAGGATGGAACCTGAAAAAGGTTTAAAATTAGGTGATGCTCCAGGTTTTACTATTCCTGTATTCGGAAAGAAGGCGATGGATGTTTTATATCCTCTATTAAAAGAAGATGTAGAGATATTGCCAATGCAGTTTGAAGGTGGAGAACTATACGGAATAAATGTACTAACTGTTTTGGATGCTCTAGATTACGATCTGTCTAAATATATAACGTTTAGAGATGGTAAAAGAATTTTGGCGATACAGAAATATGCTTTTAAACCTGGTGTTATAAAAGGTAAGAATATATTTAAGATAGAGAATGAAAAACATAGGGCTCCGTTTGTATCTGAAGAGTTTTATAATGCTGTAATTGATGGTGAATTAGAAGGATTTAAACTTGAATTGGTATATGAGGCATAAGCTCAAAATCCAAGGTTGAAAGGAAAAAATGTACGAAATACTAGGAGAACTAGCAAACATAGCTGTTAAAGTTATAGTGCTTATAGGTATAATTAAAATTATAAAGAATAAAATAGATGACTCTAAAACCGCCGAGGAGAAGATGACCGACAAGCAAAAGGAAATCAGGCAGAAGGAGATGGACAGATACAGTGAGCAAACTGAAAAGTGGACATGTCCCAGCTGTGGGTCATTAAATCAAAAGTATCTTACAACCTGTTCATGTGGAAAAACTAAAGAATAGCATTTGGGAAGCTCAAGCTTGAGCTTCCTATTTTTTGTGCAATTTTAATAAAGATTTCCAAAAAGTGGTTAAAACGTCCTTGAAATCTGCAAATTTTGACACCCCTATTGAAAAGTGATTTTTTTATCCTACAATATTAATATTACAATACAGTAATAAATTACTGCATAAGATATGAAGGAGGTTATTATGGAGGTAAATTACGGCGAAGTGCGTTCACAGGTAATTGCAAAGCTTCAGGAAGAGTTTGGCAATCTTACTGTAACGCTGTCAAAGCTAACTAACACTGTCAATGGAATAATTGAAAACAGATACTTGGCGGGTGAAACAGCAGAGGGGTATATTGATGAGTTTAACACTATAGTAAGTAGTACATTTAATAATATAAATTTAAATGTAAATGCTATAGCAGATCAGCTTGAGGCTATATGTAAGAAGTACGAAGAAATGGATGCTGATAATAAAGCAGCTTTATCAGGAGGTGGAGAGAATGGGAACAGATAGTCTTATCGTAGATGTTGACAGTCTTACCGGGGAAACCATACCGGCTATGCAGCTGGTAAAGACGGAGATTGATACAGCACACACTAATATGAAGGCTGCAGTGCAGAGTTTGGTAAATAATGGGTATATGGATTCAGAAACTGCAACAGCTTATGTTGAAGAATTTGAAAGTCTGTTATCACCGGATATGCAGGCATTATCTAACTTAGTTGAATCTTATTATAAGCAGCTTGATAATGTTTGTACTAACTTTGTAAGTGGGGACATAGAGTTATCAAGACTTATGGGTTAATTATAAAGGAATTGCGAGGAATAAAATAAGGTGTACTTATGTATTCTATCGTAATTCCTTATATTTTTGGAGAGAAGTTATGAGAAAGATATATAAATTAGTTTGTATGAGTATAGTAGCGTTGTTGATAATGATAGTCGCTACAGTGTTTAACTATGAAATAACCTTTGCTACTGAAACCGAGGAAGGTGATATGCCTGCAAGCTCTATGGATGCTGCCAGTGAAACTGATGCAGGGTCAACAGATATATATGGAACGGAGCAGAGGACAGATTACATATATGATGTAGAGCAAAGCATAGTTGAGGTTAGAGTAATATACGGTGACGATTTAGATGATGAGTATATCATAAAAGGCGGAAATGGATTCTTTATCGGACACAGTGACAGCCAGGTATATATCGTATGTGGTAGAGAAAGCTTAGTTCCGACTAGTGAAGAAAAGGAGCAAGTAGTCTCTACGTTTCTACTGGAAGATAATAAATTTGCTACTGTAATACAGTTTAAGATAGAGCCGGATGTGTTCTGTGAGGCAAAAGTCATAGCTGACAGTGAAAAGCTTGGAATCATGATATTAGAGCCGGTTCAAAAGGTGGGAACAGTGACAACTCTGGAGCTGGATAAGGATGGATATAGTAACAAGATAGATGACTTTATAAGAGTCCTGTCAAAAGAAGATGGAAGTGATAGTTATAGTGAAGAGGGAATTATAGTAGATTGGTGTACCATAGATGGAATACATTATTATGTCCATGATGTTGCTGTTGGTAAGTGGAATTATGGGTGCCCTCTGGTTGATGAAGAGAATAAGGTGATAGGAGTTAATATATTATCTGATGGAACTAAGAGCTACGCAGTTCAGGTTGAAGATATTATTGGATTATGCCAGGAGCTGGGCATAGATTATAACCCATCGTATAGCGTAGATACTATACAGCTGGAGGAAAAGGTTGATGAATATTTAAAGCTGGATTTATCTAAATATACGCGAGAATCTGTTGAAAGATGTACTGGTAATTATGAGCAGGCGAAGCTGCTTCTTGAAGCTGTAAACAGTGGAAGTATTGATTATTCTACTCAGGGAGAGGTGGATGAGTGCGTCGTAAAATTGGGTAATTCTATGGACGAATTAGAGAAAAAAGGAATAACCAAGGAGATTGTTCTGTTGATTATTTCTATTTCATGTGGTGTCTTGTTTGTCGTATTTTTAGTATTGACCATCGTGATGGGTTCAAGGTCAAAGAAATACAAGAAATTGCTTGAAAAGGAAAGGGATGACAAAACTACTGCGAAGGAAGCATTAAAACTTAGTGGTCGAATAACTCCGGGTGACAAGCTGAATAGATTATCTGCAGGTATGCCACTGAATAGAAGTCTGGCAACTACAACGATTGATAATCAGTTTGTAAAATCAGAGACCACAGTCCTGGGGATGGAAGAATTGAACCTGACTAGTGGATTGATGAGTAAGATTCAGAACAATGCCTATATCGTTAGAAGGAGAACAGGAGAAGAAGTGTTAATCAACAAGAACAACTTTGTTATAGGCAAGGATAGTGAGGTAGTTGACTATTACATTTCTTATAACGTGAATGTAAGCCGAAAGCATGCTGTAATCAATCAGATAAAGGGAAATTACTATATTAAAGATATGGGAACTACAAATGGTACTTACGTTAACGGATTTAGGCTGGAAAAGGATAAAGAGACAATGATTCAGGATGGGTCAGTGATAGTAATAGCAGACGAAGAATTTGAGTTTCGAAAATAACAGAGAGGGAGCAAGCTATGAAAAACGTACTTTTATATAATACTTCCACGAAAATTGTAATCGATAAGGATAATTTTATAGTTGGAAAGTCTGCAAATAATTCTGATTTTGTATTGGATACATCCTCTGCCATTAGTAGAAGCCATTGTAGGTTTGTAAAGTATAAGGATGATAAATATTGCATTGAAGATTTGGATAGTAAGAACGGAACCTATCTAAATGGATATCAGCTACAGTCAGGACAGCTGTATGAGATATCAGAGGGTGATAAGCTTAAATTGGCAGATATAGAACTGGATGTAGCATATGAGAAAAAAACCGTAGTTGAACAGTATATATTTGATAAGGGTAAAATAAGGGCGCAAATTTGGGGAGAAAACTTTAGTCAGGATGTTGTTTTAAACGATTTGGACAGTGAGGGAATAATGATAGGAACATATTCGGATTGTCAGATAAGATTTCTGGCAGAAGAGAATATGGAACAGTATTGTGTAAGGTTGATGAAAAGTCAGGACAACAGCTTTTCTGCAAGCTGTAGTACTAATATTGGTTTCTATATTAATTCAAGCTATTATTCTAATAAAACTGACCTGGAACCGGGTATGAATATAGTCGTGTATTCAGTTGCAGATAATAGGGCGTTGTTCTACATATCATTGGAACTAGATTTTGATCTGGTAGGAACTGACTACGATATGGTAATAGAATTGTCTAATTTCAGAGTGTGTTCCATAGGTGGCTCAGTAGATTGCGATATACGTATAGATGATGTGGTGCTTGGCAATGATTACATTGAATTAACTAAACAGGGGTTTAATAAATATGAAATAAAAAAGAATTCTATAACATACGGATTAAAGATTAATGGAACTATGTTATATGATGACCAGGTAGTTCTTGCAGACAACAGCTTTTTTGAGTTGTATGGATATTCTTTTTGTGTTGAGGACGAAAAACTATATACATCAAAAAACGCCAGCATCATCACAAAGCTTCCGCATGAAGTTATAAAATATACCTCCAATCATATTAGTTATCCCAAGTATATACGTAATGTAAGACAAAAGTATGAATACAGTGATGAAGATATTGAGGTGCTCTCACCTAAGCCTCTTAAGGAAGAGGAAGAGAAGAACATGTTGCTGGTTCTTATGCCGGTGCTTCTTAATATGCTAATTATGGTTGTTTTAAGAGGTATGATAGGTGGTGGAGGTATGTTTGTGCTATACTGTGGCGCTACTATGCTTGTCAGCAGTACTGTGACTATAATAACAACTGTTAATGAGATAAAGAGCAGGAAAAAAAGGGAAAGGGATAGAGTTGAAAACTATCTTTCTTATATCTCTGATAAAGAAAACTATATTATAGATGAGAGAGAACAGGAAAAAATAGTATTGTCACATATGAATCCATCATTGTTAGAAAACGTAAAGGGCGTGGAGGATTTTAGTAATCGTCTGTTTGAAAAGGACAAGCTACAACCGGATTATCTGTCTATATGCATAGGAAGAGGAGTTGTAGCATCAAGAAGACAGATTGCCTACAAAAAAGAGGAGTACGTTGAAAGTGAGGATTTGTTAGCAGATTATCCACAGGTTCTCAGTGAGAAATATGAATACCAGTCTGATATGCCGGTACTACTTGATATGAAGGATATAAATGCAGTTGGATGCATTGGCGTTAAGAGTAAATTATATCAAATGGCTAAGAATATTATATTGCAGTTTGCTACATCACATTTTTATAAAGAGTTAAAGCTATTTTTGATTATAGATGAGGGCGATGTTTCTTTGTTTGAATGGGCCAGATGGTTGCAGAATACATATAATGAAACAAGTGGTATGAGGAATTTCATGTACGACGGTGAAAGCGCAAAGGAAGCGTTGGAGTTTTTGTATTCTGAGATGTCAGAAAGAGAGGGAGCGAAGCGCGAGGACAGAGAAGACTACATAGTAATAGTATATCAGTCCAAGGACATAAAGAGTCACCCTGTATCAAAGTTTATAAGTAAGGGAAAGGAGTTAGGGTTTAGATTTATATTCTTTGAAGAGTATGAAGAATTATTGCATTATGAGTGTGAAAAGAGAATTTTTCTACACAGTAATGAGTATAAAGGCTATATTCAGGATGCTGATGATGGAAGTAAAGTTCAGGACTTTGAGTATGAATATATTTCCAGCACAGAGGCTGAAAAAATAGCATTGAAGCTGGCGTGCGTATATGTAGATGATGTTGGGTTAGAGAAGAGTCTGACTAAAAACATATCACTGTATGAGCTACTAGGTGTACGCTCTCCTTATGAGGTAGAGCTTGAGAGTAACTGGAGTATGGCTAAAATATATGAAACTTTACAGGCACCATTAGGCGTAAAGAGCGGAGATGAAATAGTATATCTTGATTTGCATGAGAAAGCCCACGGACCACATGGATTAGTTGCAGGAACCACCGGTTCAGGTAAGTCTGAGATAATGCAGACATATATACTTTCAATGGCAACACAGTATCATCCCTATGAGGTTGGATTTGTACTTATTGACTTTAAGGGTGGTGGTATGGCGAACCAATTTAGGGACTTGCCACACTTGATTGGTACGATCACAAATATGGATGGTAATGAGGTGGACCGTTCATTAAAATCTATTAAAGCAGAGCTTATTAAAAGGCAGGAAACGTTTGCCAGATATGAGGTCAATCATATAGACGACTATATTAAGCTATACAAAAACGGTGTAGCAGATATGGCTATCCCCCATATCATTCTGATAGTAGATGAGTTTGCAGAATTAAAAAGTGAGCATCCGGAGTTTATGAAGGAGTTGATTAGTGCAGCCCGCATAGGTAGAAGTTTAGGATTACATTTGATATTGGCTACTCAGAAACCAGCTGGCGTAGTTAATGACCAGATATGGAGTAACTCTAAGTTTAAGCTATGTTTAAAGGTTCAGGACAAAAATGATAGTAACGAAGTTATTAAAAGTCCTTTGGCTGCAGAGATTAAAGAACCCGGAAGAGCATATCTTCAGGTTGGCAATAATGAGATATTTCAGCTGTTTCAGTCTGCTTATAGTGGAGCTCCGGCAAGGGTTGACAGCTTGGATGAAAGTAGACGTTACAAATTATATGATATAAAACTTTCCGGTAAAAAAGAAGTAATATATGAAAAGAAACAGAAGCACAATGATGACGGTGAAACACAGCTTAATGCGATGATAAATTATATCGTTGAATACTGTAATTCTAAGGGTATCGCAAAGCTACCGGATATCTGCCTACCACCACTTAAAGGCAAGATTCCATTTACGCTTGATAATTTTCATAATAAAGGTAGTGATATAGTGATTCCTGTTGGTATTGTGGATGATCCATCATCTCAGACACAGTATATCGAAACACTTAATTTAACTCAAAATAATGTGTTTATTCTGGGTGCTTCTCAGTCTGGTAAGACTAATTTGCTGCAGGTAATTCTTCGCGGATTAACAACTATGTACTCTCCTAAGGAGGCCTGTGTTTATATTATAGACTGCGCGTCTATGATTATGAAAAATTATAATGAGCTTGGACATGTTGGAGGCGTGGTAACAGCTAACCAGGATGAGAAATTAAAGAATCTATTCAGATTACTTCAGCAAAGTATATCTGAAAGAAGAAACATATTATCTGATAAAGGCTTAAGCTCTTACAGTGCATATAGAGAAGCTGGTTTAACAGACCTGCCACAAATAGTAGTTATGCTGGATAATTGGATAGCTTTTAGAAACTATTTTCCCGATTACGAGGATAAGTTTATCAACATATGCAGGGACTGTACGTCTGTAGGAATATCAGTGATTGTTACAGCGGGTCAGGCAAATGGTTCCGGATATAAATTGATATCTAATTTTTCTAAGCGTATCGCATTGTACTGTAATGATAGCGGTGATTACTCCTACATATTTGAAGGCTGTAGGATGAAGATAGATGATATTCAAGGTAGAAGTATAGTAGAAAACAAGAAAAAATATTATGAGTGTCAATTTTATCTTGCCTTTGATGCAGAAAAAGAGTATGAGCGTATTTCAGTGATTAAAGATTACATTGATTCAATCAATAGGAAATACGGTGACGAGAAGGCAAAATTAATACCGGAGATACCTAATATAGTAAATGAGAAATATCTGTATAACCAATATGAAATGAGTAATTTGGATGCTTATGAGATTCCTGTAGGTATCAGATTCGATAATATTGAACTGGCTACTGTGAACTTATTGCACACTAATTTGTTGGGAATAGTGGGTGGAACAAAATCCGGACGAAACAAATATGTTAATTATGCCCTAAATAGAATTATAAGCAACGGTGAGAATGCACCGGTGGATTTGTACGTATTGGATGACGTAACCGGAGATTTGAGTAGCTTCAAGAGCTGTGGTATGTATTCAACAGACATATCAGATTCGGCACGTATATTAGATAGTATGTATAAAAAGGTAGAAGGTAGGCAGGAGAAGCTACGTACAGACAAGCAGGCTTTAAACACCGAGCCGTTAATTTTGTTTGTTATAAACTCAAATGAGGCATTAAACTCTATGACTAAGGATAGTGAATATCTTGATAAATTTAAAATGATGTTTGCAGTTATGAGGCAGGTGAAGATGTGTATTTTAGCTACTAATGTGGCAAATACAATGGTTACCATTGGAGCCGGAGAGCTACAAAAGAAGTTAAAAGAAAGCAGGAAGTTTATCATATTTGAGAATATCAAGGATATTAAGGTGACAGACATACAGCCGTCCTTATTAAGAGAGTATAAAAAGGATCTGGAGTCAGTGGATGCATACTATATAAATGGGGCAGAATTCTGCAAGGTAAGAACTGTAAATTAGGGGGTATTATAAGTGAAGGATACGATAATAGTAATGTTTAAACAAGGTGAGTCTATAATGGATATTCAGGTGCCTATAAATATTACAGCAAACGAGCTTATTATAGGGCTAAATCAAGGATTAAACCTAGGTATTAATATTAACGATTCCCGACAGTGCTATCTGTGTAGTAAGAATCCAAGGGCTTTAGTTAAGGGAAATAAGAAATTGGAGGAATTTGGTCTGCGAGACGGAACTATGTTGATTTACCAAGGAGGTGAATGAGGCAGTGGGCTACAAGATAGATTACTACAAATTCATGAAGCTACAGCTGGCTATGGAGAATCTGATGCTTCGAATGCTGGAGGATATGACTGTTTTGGCAGACGTAGAGAAATACATGCGAGGCTCTAATGCTATACAGTGTAAATCCATAGATGCTGTAAATTCATATATTATGAATAAGCATATAGAGACAGCTATTCCGGCTATAGAAAGTGCAGTAAGCAACTTCTATAAAGTAGAAAATTCATACTTTTTCGAGATGTACAACATAGATTACAAGTCAGGCTCTATCATAGAGGAGGAGCATCTTAGCGAGGTGGAGAAGGAGCTGAAGCGATTAAAGGGAGAGATAAGCACCTTCATACAGAATATGAACTCTGA
>JAFTPO010000048.1 GCA_017463225.1 Lachnospiraceae bacterium
AATAAAAATGTATGTGACATGCGTATATTGTATAGAGATGTGCTAAGTGGTCATATACATCAATGTATTTTGAATAGATTAGAAGAATAGATAAAATGGAGGAATATAAAAATGGGTTATAAGTCACTTATTATCAATCCTGGTTCAACTTCAACTAAGATTGCAGTTTTCGAGGATGAGACATTAGTATTTGATCAGACATTAAGACATGCTACAGAGGTTATTGAGAAGTACGATTCAGTAGTAGCTCAGAAGGATTTCCGTAAGGAGGTTATCGCATCAGTTTTAGAGGAGAATAACTTTGATGTTAAGACCTTAGATGTTATCGTTGGTAGAGGAGGTTTCCTTAGACCAATTCCAAGTGGTACTTATGAGTGTACAGATGCACTTATTAAGGATCTTAAGGAGGCTAAGAAGGAGCACGCATCTAACCTTGGTGGTATCATCGCTAGAGAGATGGCTGACGAGCTTGGTATTCCAGCTTACATAGTTGACCCAGTTGTAGTTGATGAGATGGATGATGTAGCTAGAATTTCTGGACATCCAGAGCTTCCAAGAACAAGTGTATTCCACGCACTTAACCAGAAGGCAGTTGCAAAGAGATATGCTAAGGAGTCTGGTATTAAGTATGAAGACCTTAATCTTATCGTAGTTCATATGGGTGGCGGTGTTTCTGTTGGTGCTCATAAGGGCGGTAGAATTATTGATGTATTTAACGCACTTGATGGTGATGGTGCATTCTCTCCAGAGAGAGCAGGTGCTGTTCCAGCAGGTGAGCTTGTAAGACTTTGCTACTCAGGTAAGTACACAGAGAAGGAAATGATTAAGCAGTTAGTTGGTAAGGCTGGTTACAACGCATACCTTGGAACTAACGATGCAAGAGATGTTGAGAAGGCTGTAAAAGAGGGCGACGAGAAGGCAACTCTTATCTACAATGCATTTGTATATCAGGTTGCAAAGGATATCGGAGCTCAGGCTACAGTATTAAATGGTAAGGTTGACCGAATCATCTTCACAGGTGGTATCGCATACCAGAAGAGTCTTATCGAGGATATGGAGAAGAAGGTTGGATTTATCGCTCCATTTACAGTATATCCAGGTGAGGATGAGATGTTAGCTCTTTGCCAGGGTGCTCTTAGAGTATTAAATGGAGAAGAGGAAGCTAAGGTTTACTAATTAGATAAATTATTGGGAGGTAGATATATGGATAACAATATGAACGAGCAGTTTGCACAGCCAACTCCAGAGGCAGCTCAGGCTCCTCAGCAGGCACAGCCTATGGCGGATATGGCTCAGCAGCAGTATGCTCAGCCACAGTATAATCAGCAGGCATATGGCCAGCCACAGATGCAGTACAATCAGCAGATGCAACAGCCATACGGCCAGCCACAGATGCAGTACGGTCAGCAGCCTTATGGCCAGCCACAGATGGGATATGGCCAGCAGATGCAGCAGCCTTACGGTCAGCCAATGGGTATGCAGAATCAGCCTATGTACAATCAGTATGGTCAGCCGGTTAAGCCTGCAAAGCAGGGACCTTCTGCTATGGATAAGCTTAAGGGAAAGGTTGGCTCTGTTAGAGGCGAGTTCTCAGGCAGAACCAAGCAGCTTGGCTTAAATGTATGGTGCATTATGGGACTTATAGCAGCTATGCTTTTAATCGTAGCTCCATTTATGAATTTTGCATCTATTCACTATAGTGATAAGGTTATGGGTGTGAAGGTTAAGGCGGCAGATGGCTTCAATATGTTTGAGCTTTCTAAGCTTAGCAACACTGTTGACAATGTAATCGATGAGTTAAATGATGAGTTTGATTCAGATGTGGAGAAAAGCGATATAACTGATGAGTTAGATGACTATGAGGATGAAATCGCTGAGATGATTGAGGATGAGACTGACGTTAAGGTTGACGAGAAGGTTATCAAGGAAGCTATAGGAACAGCTCACCTTGCTGTTCGCGGACAGGTGCCACTTCTTATAGCACCATGGTTACTTATTATCTCAGGTATTTTGATGTTTATTGCAACTATTAACAGAGACAAGATGATGAAGATTATCTTCGCAGCTATTCCATTAGTTGTTCTTGTATGGTTAATGATATGTTCAAGCAATTTCTTCTCAATTATGGGAATCGGTGCATGGGCTATCATCGTTGCAATCGTACTTGGCGCTGTTAGTGCATTTAAGGATAACAATTAAATCTAGTAATATTACCTAAGCTAAAAAATATTTTCTGACTACGGGGATGAAGTCAGAAAAGAATTTACGGCGGGGGATATCATATAAAGGAGGATTTTTATGGATAACAATAATAACAATTTTGTGCCGGAGGATGTTACAGGCATGGTTGATGATGTAATCAATCAGGACCCTGCAGCAGAATTGGCAAGCAAGATGGAACAGGATTTAGGTATGGATATGCCAAACCCTACCCCGGCAGTTGACCCTGACGGAGATGAGGCTACAGCTGAGCAGCCTGCTATCCCAGGTGTTCCACCAGTAGAGGAGGAAGTAGCACAGGGAGGTCTTAAGCTGGCAGATTCACAGCCTGTTCAGCCTCAGATGGGTATGGGACAGACTAATAATCAGATGAATGGTCAGCAGTTTGGCCAGTCACAGATGGGAGCAGTAAACCCACAATTCGGCCAGCCACAGATGGGTGGAATGAATCCACAGTTTGGTCAGCCACAGATGGGAGCAGTAAACCCACAGTTCGGCCAGCCACAGATGGGTGGAATGAATCCACAGTTTGGTCAGCCACAGATGGGCGGTGCAAACCCACAGTTCGGCCAGCCACCATATGGTCAGCCGGTTAAGCCTAAGAAGGTAAAGAAGCCTCTTTCAAAGGGAGCTATCGGTGGAATCATCGGAGGAGGAATTGCTTTAATCGCACTTATCGTGTGTGCTATCATCTTCCTTCCTAAGCTTTTCCCTACTGATAAGGAGGTTATCGTAGACGCATTTGAGGCTACATTTGGTGTAGAGGCTGACGGTGAGGTTGAGGATATCTACGGCTTAGAGGAGATAAATGATAAGTTTGCTACAACCGGTGGTAAGAGAGAGTATTACTTTGAGGTTGTAGATGCAACTTCAGACATGAGTCTTGATATGACTATCACTGAGAATATTGATGTGGCAAACAGACTTGCAAATGTTGAGGGTATTATTGCTTCAGAGGATACAACTCTTATTGATTTTGTAGGAATCGTTGATGATGACAAGGTATATATGCAGCTTAAGGATCTTATCGATGGATATTTCCTTGTTCCATCTAAGAATATGTTGCAGGCCATGGAGAACTCAGTTTTAGGCCAGGGTATGGATATGAGTGGTATGCCTGAGTTTGATTTGGCAGATGCTTACTTTAACCTTTCAACTTCATCTGCTCCAACAGAGCTTAACAGCGAGTATGTAGCTATCTATGACAAGCTTTGGGATAGCATCCTTTATGAGAAGCAGGGCAAGGCTACAGTTTCTGTAAATGGTAAGGATGTAAAGGCAAAGGAGTACTTTATTACAGTTCCTGAGGATAGTATAAAGGAAGCTATAAATAGCACATGGGATGCGGCTATAGCTGAGCTTAGCTCAGATCCAACATACTTAGAGGCTATGGGTATGGATGCAGCTACATTTGAGTCTACTATGGCTCCTTACGGAAGTATGCTTTCAAGCCTTGTACAGGGAGACCTTGTAATTAAGGTTTACATCAAGGGTGACGAGGTAGTAAAGATTATCTGTGCAGATGAAATCAATATCTACGGTACAGCTATCACTTATGATATGCAGGTGGATGTAGATGATGAGAAGGCATCTGGTATATTTGATTTCTCAGTTATGGGAGAGTCAGTTGGACTTAAGTTTGAGGTTGATGGCTTAGATGAGAGTCCTGCAGGAAAGATTTCAGTTTATGCAGCAGGTGAGACCATAGATGTTAACTTTACATCTGATGTGAAGGATACTGACGCTGCAGATTCAATTAATATGAATTATGACGTAGTTTATAACGGAACCAGCTATGTGACAGGTGATGTTGTTATGAACGAGGGTGACGGTAATAGCTTCGATGGTTATTTCTCAGCTAATATAGCTGATGCAGGTGAGATTAAGGTTGGCTTCGCTGGAAAGAATGCTGATATCAACAAGGGTGTTTCATATAAGGTAGTATTAGATGAAGCATATGTGGAGGCTGACGGTGAGAAGCTTATCACTATGAATGGATACTTAAGCGTTGATGCTTCGCAGCACACTGCAAATGGTATCGATGCAAGTCTTCCTGTATATGACTTACAGACACTTACAGAGGATGAGCTTGATGCTATCATCGAGGAGAATATGGATAAGTTAGAGCCATGGGTTCAGACTATTGATAGCTTCCTGGGCATCGAGTCCCCAACTATTGAGCCTGATACAACAGTGGTAGAGGAGCCTGAAGTGGAGGACAATATGACTCTTACAACCTCTACTAAGACAGTAGAGATTCTTGGCACTATACCGGGATTTGAGTTTTATATGTCTTCAGATAGCTATGTATACTTTGAGACTGAGCAGTGGTCATATGTAGAGTATTCCCTTCAGGAAGGATTTACTCCTGAGGAGATAGTATCAGGAATCTATGTACCTGAGACTGACGTTTTAGCTCAGGAGATTGGTCAGACTATGGATTACAATGGTGAGACTATCTACTACTCATATGTTCAGGATGAGGAGTTTGGATACAAGTATTCAGCTTATATGTTTGCTAAGGATTTAGGAGATGGAACAGTGCTTGTAGTTGATTGTGGAGTTTACGATGATGACGAGACAATCACTAGAGAGCAGCTTGTAGAGGCTTTTAACCCACAGTATTATACAGTTAAGTAATATATTTTGTTATGTAACAGGTGGATTCCTACGAGTCCACCTGTTTTTGGAGGAAGATTATGGAGCAAAAGGATCGCAATTACCCGGTGGTAAATTACATAGTTTCCCTGTTGGTTCTGGCAGGTATGGGTTATCTGTCATATATGGCAATCACCTCTGATTGGGGATTTGTCTTTAAACTGATATTGTTATTTATATTTGATGGTGTGGTAAGTCTTCAGGTTATGTTCTTAGCCTTAAGTATGGGAAAAAGAGACAAGAATCCTGACCTGAATTTTAAGCCTGTTATAGGCTTTAATATATTTATGCTGGTGGTATATGCCTTAGGATTTGTAGCTTATCATGTGTATTTTATTATGGTTTTAATTGATTATGCTAAGATGATATTCTAGCTTTGGAAGGAAATCAGATATGGGATTAGTTATTAAGGGAAGAGAAATATGTAGCGGCAGGCTGCCTATGATTTGTGTGCCTCTTATGGGTGCAGACTATGAGGGTGTTATGAGCCATTTGGACACCATACTTGAGGCAGCAGCTAATACCAAGATAGATATAGTTGAGTTAAGAGGAGATTTCCTTGAGGCATTGGAAAACTTTGATGCTTTGGATGAAGTGCTTCAGGGAATTAGGCTTAAGCTTAAGGATATTATCCTTTTGTTCACCATTAGAAGTCCTAAAGAGGGTGGTCAGCAGCGTAGCTATGACAGAACCTCTATATATGATATAAATAAGCACGTAATTCAGTCAGGGCTGGCTGATATGGTAGATGTGGAGCTTATGTCAGTTGATGAGGATGGAAATGGTTTGGTGGAGCTTGCAAAGGATAGTGGTGTTAAGATTATTATGTCCAATCATGACTTTGATGCCACACCGGCTACAGAGGAGATAGTGAGAAGACTTTGCAGGATGCAGAAGCTTGGAGCGGATGTTGCCAAGATAGCAGTTATGCCAAATTCCAAGGAGGATGTACTGAGACTTTTAGATGCTACCAGACAGATGCTTGAGAGTCATCATGAAACTCCTGTGGTAACTATGTCTATGGGTTCTTTAGGGGCTGTTAGCAGAGTTTTAGGAGAAGTGTTTGGAAGTGCCATCACATTTGGTGCGGTGGGAGAGGTTTCAGCTCCCGGACAGATACCTGTGGATAAACTTGGAGGGCTTTTGGAGGATATACACAGCTTATGAATCCCAAGAAGATTATAGAAACAGCCATGATGAAGCGATATTGGTTTAAGCTGGCTATCAGAGTGGTTGTGTTTTTATCATTTTTAATATTATATCTAAAGGACAGGGCGCTGCTTAGCTATTTGCTAAACTATGAGTTCCATCTGGGAATTTTAGAGTATGGTGTAACACCTATACATGGTCTGTGGCTTATATTTATGATTATGATGGTGTCTCATCTTATACCAAATAAGCGAAAGACCATGGCTCTTGAGAAAAGCCTGGAGGAGAACTTTGCAGAGGCTCCCGGGTATTCAGAGTTGGAGCTCCTAAAGTTTGTTCAGGACCAAAATGTGAAGGCCTGGAAGGTTATGCTTATATGGCTGTCCTTCAATGCAATCTTTGGAATTCTTTATCTGGCAGAGGTTATACAGGACATAGATTTGCTTATGCTTACTGTGTTTTATTTTCTCTGTGATTATATTTGCATATTGTTCTTCTGTCCGTTTCAGACCTTTATTATGAAGAATAAGTGCTGTGTAAACTGTAGAATATATGACTGGGGACATTTTATGATGTTTACCCCTATGCTGTTCATAAAGAATTTCTTTAGCTGGAGCCTGTTTTTTACGTCACTGGTTGTGCTTATTAATTGGGAGATAAAGTATGCTAAGTATCCCCAGCGCTTTTGGGAGAGGTCAAATAAGGTACTCCAGTGTGCTAATTGTAAGGATAAGACCTGCCAGGTGAAGCGAAGGCTGGCCGGGCGTAAATAGGTGGAAAAGTATAAGCTTAAGAAACCTTGATAACAGGGGTATAGAGTAAGAGTTTTTAGCTTGAATATATTGAAATTATAAAGTATAATAACTAGGTGTGGGAGTATGTTTATTCATACCCTTGCACCTAGTTACTTTTTTGTAAGCTTTTAAAGGAGAGAAAAAATGATAGATTTCAAGGTAGGAATTATAGGTGCCGGAAAGATAGCTGGTATAGTTGCAGATACACTTAATCAGCTTCCTCAGTTTGTACCTTATGCTATAGGTTCAAGAGATATAGATAAGGCTAATGAGTTCGGCGATAAGTATAATATAGAGAAGAGATATGGCTCCTACGAGGAGTTGATAAATGACCCTGAGGTGGAGCTGGTTTATGTTGCAACACCACATTCTGAGCACTATGCAAACGCTAAGATGTGCTTAGAGGCAGGAAAGCATGTGTTGGTTGAGAAGGCATTTTCCTACGACAGTGTTACAACTGCTGAGCTTATTACTATGTCAGAGGAGAAGAAGCTTTTCTGTGGCGAGGCTATGTGGATTCGCTTCCTTCCTATGTACAAGATGCTTATGCAGCAGATTGAGCAGGGTGTTATCGGAAGAGTAACAGGTATTACCTGTTCATTAGGCTATGACCTTAGAACTAAGGAGCGAATTCTTAAGCCGGAGCTTGCGGGAGGAGTTCTCCTTGACTTAGGTGTTTATCCACTTAATCTTGTATCTATGATATTTGGAAATGAGCCTATGACCATTACCTCATCCTGCGCTAAGCTGGAGACCGGTGTGGATGGACAGTGTACAGTTCAGATGAATTATAAGGGTGCAAAGTGTGCTACCTTCTTCTGTACTATGATGTACAAGCCTGATAACAATGCCATAATCTACGGCGACAGAGGATATATAGAGATTGATAATATTAATAATCCGGAGACCTTTAGAATCTATCACGGAGACCATAATATGGTATTCGAGGCAAGAAAGCCTGAGAGACAGATATCCGGTTATGAGTATGAGTTTATAGCAGCAAGAGATGCCATTATCGTAGGCGCAAGCCAGTGTCCTGACATGATGCATGAGGATACATTGAAGGTTATGAGAATGTGTGATGGCTTGAGAAGAACCTGGGGTGTTAAGTTCCCTATGGACGCTGAGATACCTGCTAAGACCCAGGAGTAGAATATAAATTATTTTAAATATATGGAAAGGAAAAGGAACTATGTACGAGAAAGTTTCCACAAAGCTTAACTTCGTAGAGCGTGAGCAGAAGGTGCTTGACTTCTGGAAGGAAAGCAAGATTTTTGAGAAGAGTATTGAGGAGAAGAAGGATCTTCCAACCTACACATTTTATGATGGTCCTCCAACTGCAAATGGTACACCACATATAGGTCATGTACTTACAAGAGTTATCAAGGATATGATTCCTAGATACCAGACTATGAAGGGTCACAAGATTATACGTAAGGCCGGATGGGATACTCACGGTCTTCCTGTAGAGCTTGAGGTTGAGAAGCTTCTTGGAATAGATGGAAAGGATCAGATAGAGGCTTACGGACTTGATCCATTTATTACAAAGTGTAAGGAATCAGTTTGGAAATACAAGGGTATGTGGGAGGAGTTCTCCGGCAAGGTTGGTTTCTGGGCTGATATGGATGACCCATATGTTACTTATCACAATGACTTTATCGAGTCTGAGTGGTGGGCATTAAAGAACATCTGGGATCAGGGACTTCTTTACAAGGGCTTTAAGATTGTTCCTTACTGTCCTCGTTGTGGTACACCTCTTTCAAGCCACGAGGTTGCACAGGGCTATAAGTTAGTTAAAGAGCGTTCAGCAGTTGTTAGATTTAAGGTAGTTGGTGAGGATGCTTACTTCCTTGCTTGGACAACTACTCCTTGGACACTTCCAAGTAACGTTGCTCTTTGTGTTAACCCAGATGAAACCTACTGCAAGGTTAAGGCAGCTGACGGAAATGTTTATTATATGGCAGAGGCACTTCTCGATAAGGTGCTTGGCGGTTTAGCTAAGGATGATGAGAAGGCTTATGAGATTTTAGAGAGCTACAAGGGTACTGACCTTGAGAGAAAGGAGTACGAGCCACTTTTCGCTTGTACTAAGGAAGCTGTTGCTAAGCAGCCTCAGAAGGGTCACTACATTACTTGCGATAATTATGTAACTATGACAGATGGTACTGGTATCGTTCATATTGCACCTGCATTTGGTGAGGATGATGCACAGGTTGGTAGAAAGTACGATCTTCCATTTGTACAGATGGTTAACGGCAAGGGTGAGATGACTGAGGATACTCCTTATGCTGGCAAGTTCGTTAAGGACGCTGACAAGGATATCTTAGTTGACCTTGACAAGGATGGACTTTTGTTCGATGCTCCAAAGTTTGAGCATGACTATCCATTCTGCTGGAGATGTGATACTCCACTTATTTACTACGCTAGAGATACTTGGTTCATCAAGATGACAGCCGTTAGAGATAAGCTGGTTAAGAATAATAACACTGTAAATTGGATTCCTGAGGGTATCGGTAAGGGACGTTTCGGAGCTTGGCTTGAGAATGTTCAGGACTGGGGACTTTCACGTAACCGTTACTGGGGTACTCCACTTAATATCTGGGAATGTTCATGTGGTAAGAGACATGCTATCGGTTCTATCGAAGAGCTTAAGAGCATGAGCAATAACTGTCCGGATGAAATCGAGCTTCACCGTCCATACATTGACGATGTAACTCTTGTATGTCCTGACTGTCAGGGTGAGATGAAGAGAGTGCCAGAGGTTATCGACTGCTGGTTTGACTCAGGAGCTATGCCATTTGCACAGTGGCACTATCCATTTGAGAATAAGGACATCTTCGAGGACAACTTCCCAGCTGACTTTATCTCTGAGGCAGTTGACCAGACTAGAGGATGGTTCTACTCACTGATGGCTATTTCAACACTTCTCTTTGACAAGGCACCTTACAAGAATGTAATCGTTCTCGGACACGTGCTTGACAAGGATGGACAGAAGATGTCTAAGTCTAAGGGAAATGCAGTAGACCCTATGGATGCTTTAAATAAGTACGGCGCTGATGCTATCAGATGGTACTTCTATTCTAACTCAGCTCCATGGCTTCCAAATAGATTCCACGAGGACGCAGTTCTTGAGGGACAGAGAAAGTTTATGGGTACACTTTGGAATACTTATGCATTCTATGTACTCTATGCAAATATTGATAAGTTTAACCCAACTGAGTATAAGCTTGAATATGACAAGCTTTCAGTTATGGATAAGTGGCTTCTCTCAAAGCTTAACACTATGGTTAAGACTGTAGATGAGGCACTTGGCTCATACAAGATTCCAGAGGCTACTAAGGCTCTTGCAGACTTCGTAGATGATATGAGTAACTGGTATGTAAGACGTGGTCGTGAGCGTTACTGGGCTAAGGATATGCCACAGGATAAGATTAACGCATATATGACATTATACGAGGCACTTGTTACACTTTGTAAGGCAGCTGCTCCTATGATTCCATTTATGACAGAGGACATCTACCAGAACCTTGTAACTCGCTTTGATAAGACTGCTCCTATGTCAATCCATCTTTGCGACTTCCCTGTTGCAAATGAGGCTTACATGGATGCAGACCTTGAGGCAAGTATGGATCAGGTGCTTAAGATCGTAGTATTCGGTCGTGCAGCTCGTAACACAGCTAATATTAAGTCTCGTCAGCCTATGGGCAATATGTTCGTTAAGGCTACAAAGGCTCTTGATGAGTTCTTCGTAGAGATTATTGAAGACGAGCTTAACATTAAGAATGTAACCTTTAAGGATGACCTTTCAGACTTTACATCATATAGCTTTAAGCCACAGCTTAGAACAGTAGGTCCTAAGTATGGTAAGCAGCTTGGCGGTATCAGAGAGTACCTTGCAAATGTTGATGGCAATGAGGCTATGGCAACTCTTAAGGCAGAGGGAGCGATTAAGTTTGACGTTGCAGGCACAGAAGTTGTACTTGCTGAGGAAGACTTACTTATCGAGACAGCTAAGATGGAGGGCTATGTAACAGAGGGAGATAACTATACAACAGTTGTTATCGACACTACACTTACTCCAGAGCTTATCGAGGAAGGCTTCGTAAGAGAGATTATCTCTAAGGTTCAGACTATGCGTAAGGACGCAGACTTTAACGTAACTGATAAGATTAAGGTTTACGTTCAGGGCAATGACAAGATTGCCAAGATTATGACCGACAATGCAGCAGAGATTAAGGAAGTTGTTCTTGGAACAGACTTCGTTATGGATGCTATGGGCGGCGTATCTAAGGACTGGAACATCAATGGCGAGAAGGTAGTTCTCGGTGTTGAGGTAGTAGGTTAAGAGAAGTCTTATATAAGTGAAAATCCATATAAAAGAAATTCTGGCTACCGTGCTTTTGGGCACGGTAGCTTTTTTGTTACCTCCAAGAGCATTCTGGGCATATAGGTTTTTTCTTGTCACCACTGCCCGGAAATTTCTGGAGAACTTCCGGCGGGAATAAAATCCCGGGCATATAGGAAAATCCTCACCGCCACCGCCCGGAAATTTCCTGAGAACTTCCGGCGGGAGCAAAATCCCGGGCATATAGGAAAATTCTTACCTCCACTGCCCGGAAATTTCCTGAGAACTGCCGGCGGGAGTGAAATCTCGGGCATATAGGGAAATTCCAACCGCCACTGCCCGGAAATTTCCTGAGAACTGCCGGCGTGAGGAAAACCCCGGGCATATAGAAAAAAGCCTATCGCCACTGCCCAGATATTTTCAGGAGTTAAAGGAAATATTGCTCTATTATTTTCTGCACAGCATCCAAGTCTAGGGGATTATCCCCAGTTTCATATGTGGTAATCAGGTTAATAGATGGAATAATACCATATCTAGAATAGGTGTGTAGCTTGGAAAAAGCTTGCCCTGCATATATAGGGTCATCCATTATCCCAAAGTGTTCCCAATAGAATATTTCACCAGACTTAGGATGCATAATTGTGAAGTCTGGATAATAAGTAGTTCCGCCTAAATCTAGTGCGCTCTCATACCTGAAAGGTATTTTGTTGGCATAAAGCATCATATCAATAAAAGCTTCCGATTTAGACCTGACCATTTTCCCAGAGGTTGTTTTAATAATCAACTGCTCAGGATACTTTGGGTTTTGCTCGTAAGGTTCGTTCATCCATTTGTCGATAATTTGGTTTGTGGGCGTAAAATATGGTAGCAACAAATCTCTATACCCAGGGCGAAAAAGTAATTGAGAAGATACATCGTATAATTCTTTTGGAGAATGCTTAAGATAATATTTTATGGCTTGTAACTCTTTAGATAGTTTATCTAATTCTGTTACTAAATGTCTTTTAACTGCCAGCTTCTCAGCATAAGCCCTTTTCTTTTTGGGAATGTACTCAAGTTGGTTGTTGATACTGACATACCATTTAAAGGTTGTATCGTTTTTTGTACAAATCAGTTTACCATCTGGCAGTTTTTTGATCTCCTTATCCAATCTGTTGATTTCTTTTTCCAGCCTTTTGCTTTCGGCCAGCATACGTTCGTAAATCGTAGTAAAACCTCCTTTTTCTGACCATCATAAAACACATACAAAATCACCTTGGGGCAATTCAACTTATGTTTATAATGGTCGCTAAATTAAATTGTATAAATTGGGATATAGATTGCTTTTGAACTAAAATAATGAAAATAATAAATAAACGATAAATACTATATTTAGCAATCTAAAAACAATGATAAATAGAAAGAGTTAAAATGTCAAATATTTTTGAGTTAAGTTGCAAAGCTATAAATTAGACAATAATGAAGGGTTAGTAGATTAATTAGAAATGCTGTGATAGAATAAAAGATAGTTTGGAGTTGATATATAGATGGAGGAGCAAGAAATATGGGTTTATTTAGTAAAAAGTTAAATTATTCACAAAGTACAGTAGGAATTATCAAAGGTGTATCAGCTGTAAAAGTAAATAATATGCATCTTCCTTTGGCAGAGTATGAAGTAAATGGGGAAACGTACCAAGTAAGAGTGCCACATGAGATTGCAGTTGTTATGGAAGCTCATAGTCAAGGGGATAAATCAGTTGTGCGAGCAAATCTGAATTTTGGCAATGCATCATTTAATGGACAAGTAACAGGAATTCAAGGAAGAACTGTACAAATTGCGTATGACCCCGCAAAGCCAGAAAAGGGGAAAGTAATAGGGGTTTTATAAAAATACTACGGATAAGACAGAGGGAAGAATTTGAAACTTAGTGAGGAAAAATATATGGGAGTTAGTTTCCAGCGAGTTGGTAGTAAAAATGAAGAATATGTTTTGGTAAATGGAAAAAGATATATTTGTTTAAAAAAAGCGAAAGATGAGATAAGCAAACATTCAACAAACGATAAAGCATATGCTGAAGGAATGGAACTTTTAGCATGGAATGTATTTGTTAGGGGGACTGTTGAAAATAATGAGTTGTTTGCGTAGTTACCTATGCTTATTTATTTTATACGAGGAATATAACTTTCAGTTTACACCTCAGTCAAGAACGAAGAATTTAAGAGAACAAAAAAGCTGCGCGATAGCCTGTCAAGGATATCGCGCAGCTTTTTCTTACCAGGGGAATATCTGATGACTTTTTATTCATCATACATTTCCGGGCATATTGGTAAAATTCTCTCGCCGCTACCCAGAAATTTCATGAGAACTTCCGGCGGGAGTAAAATCTCGGGCATATAGAGAAATACCAGTCGCCAGTGCCCGGAAAATTTCTGAGAATTAGAACCAGCGACAAAATCCCGGGCATATAGAAAAATTCTCACCGCCAGTGCCCGGAAATTTCCTGAGAATTAGAACCAGCGACAAAATCCCGGGCATATAGAAAAATTCTCACCGCCAGTGCCCGGAAATTTCCTGAGAATTAAAGCCAGCGACAAAATTCCGGGCATATAGGAAAATCCCCGTCGCCACTGCCCGGAAAATTCCTGAGAATTAGAACCAGCCACAAAATCCCGGGCATATAGGGAAAATCCCCGTCGCCACTGCCCGGAAATTTCTGGAGAATTAAAGCCAGCCACAAAACCCCGGGCATATAGGAAAAAACCTCTCGTCATTGCCCAGAAAATTCCTGAGAATTGCCAGTGTACGAGATTAGAGACTATGTAACCCATTTCAACCCACAGGGTGAATAAACACTTATAGGCTAAAATATATAAAAAAATTATCAAATCCCGATTTTCTAGGTAAGAATACACGAAAATAAATTAAAACGTTGTATAAACTGCAAAAATTTGATAAACTAAACAATGGTTTATTCCAACAAAAATTAAGACTTAACAATTCACCCCAATGAATTTACTAGCTAAAGAAGAATTGTTGGATATTATTAAGGAGGGCACAAAATGAAGAAGATGGCTGACTTTGACAAGGAGAGCTTCAAGAAAGAGGTCATTAACAACGTTAAGAACCTTTTCAGAAAGACTATTGACGAAGCAACTCCACAGCAGGTATTCCAGGCAGTTTCATATGCAGTAAGAGATGATATCATCGACCGCTGGATAGCAACTCACAAGGAGTACGAGGAGAGAAACGCTAAGACTGTATACTACCTTTCAATGGAATTTTTAATGGGTAGAGCACTTGGCAATAACTTAATTAACTTAACAAGCTATGAGCAGATTAAGGAAGCTCTTGATGAGATGGGCTTTGACCTTAACTTCATCGAGGACCAGGAGCCAGACGCTGCACTTGGTAACGGTGGTCTTGGTAGACTTGCTGCTTGTTTCCTTGATTCACTTGCAACACTTGGTTACCCAGCTTATGGTTGTGGTATCAGATATCGTTACGGTATGTTCAAGCAGGCAATCGAGGATGGATATCAGATTGAGAAGCCAGATAACTGGTTAAAGGATGGTAACCCATTTGAGGTTAGACGTCCAGAGTACGCTGTAGAGGTTAAGTTTGGTGGATACGTACGTACAGAGTGCAGAGATGGTAAGAACTATTTCGTACACGAGGATTATCAGTCAATCCGTGCGGTACCATACGACCTTCCAGTAATCGGATATGGCAATAATGTTGTAAATACACTTAGAATTTGGGATGCTGAGGCTATTCAGGAGTTCAACCTTAATTCATTTGATAAGGGTGACTACCAGAAGGCTGTTGAGCAGCAGAATCTTGCTAGAAACCTTGTAGAGGTTCTTTATCCAAATGATAATCACTACTCAGGTAAGGAGCTTAGACTTAAGCAGCAGTACTTCTTTGTATCAGCTTCTATCCAGAGAGCAATCCTTAAGTTTAAGGAGACTAACGGAGATATTAGAGACCTTCCTAACAAGGTTACATTCCAGCTTAACGATACTCACCCAACTGTAACAGTTGCTGAGCTTATGAGAATCCTTGTTGACGAGGAGTGTTTAGAGTGGGATGAGGCATGGGATATCACTTGCAGAACCTGTGCATACACTAACCACACTATCATGGCTGAGGCACTTGAGAAGTGGCCTATCGACCTCTTCCAGAGACTTCTCCCAAGAATCTACCAGATCGTTGACGAGATTAACAGAAGATATGTTAAGCTTATCGAGGATACTTATCCAGGAGATCAGGATAAGGTTAGAAATATGGCTATTCTTTATGATGGTCAGGTTAAGATGGCTCACCTTGCAATCGCAGGTAGCTATTCTGTAAATGGTGTTGCTCAGCTTCACACAGAGATTCTTAAGAAGAGAGAGCTTAAGGATTTTTATCAGATGAGACCAGACCAGTTTAACAATAAGACAAATGGTATCACTCAGAGAAGATTCCTTCTCCACGGTAACCCACTTCTCGCTGCTTGGGTAACTAAGAAGATTGGCGATGGATGGATTACTGACCTTTCTCAGATGGCTAAGCTTAAGAAGCATGTTACTGAGAAGAAGGCTCAGAAGGAGTTCATGGATATTAAGTATAAGAACAAGGTTCGCCTTGCTGAGTACATTAAGGAGCACAACGGTATCGAAGTTGATCCTAACTCAATCTTCGACGTACAGGTTAAGAGACTCCATGAGTACAAGAGACAGCAGCTTAACATCCTTCACATTATGCACCTTTACAATGAGTTAAAGGCTAATCCGGATATGGATTTCACTCCAACTACATTTATCTTTGGTGCTAAGGCTGCTGCTGGTTACAAGACTGCTAAGCTTACTATTAAGCTTATCAACGCTGTAGCTGACGTAGTTAACAACGATGCTTCAATCAAGGGTAAGATTAAGGTTGTATTCATCGAGAACTATAGAGTTTCAAATGCAGAGATTATCTTTGCAGCTGCTGACGTTTCAGAGCAGATTTCTACAGCTTCAAGAGAGGCTTCAGGTACTGGTAACATGAAGTTCATGTTAAATGGTGCTCCTACTCTTGGTACTATGGATGGTGCTAACGTTGAGATCGTTGAGGAGGTTGGCGTTGATAACGCATTTATCTTCGGTCTTTCAGCAGAAGAGGTTATGAAGTACGAGCGTGAGGGTGGTTACTACCCTATGGACGTATACAACTCAAATCCAAAGGTTAAGAAGGTACTTGATCAGTTAGTTGATGGTACTTACTCAGAGGATAAGGAGTTATTCAGACCACTTTACGATACACTTGTTAAGCAGGATGTTTACTTTACTCTTAAGGACTTTGATTCTTATGCAGATGCTCAGAAGAGAGTAAATGAGGCTTACAAGGATAAGACTGCATGGGCTCAGATGGCTATGCTTAACACAGCTTGCGCTGGTAAGTTCTCATCTGACAGAACTATCGAGCAGTACGCTCAGGAGATCTGGAAGCTTGAGAAGGTAGAGGTTAAGCTCTAAGACTCCACGAATTGGATATATATTAAAAGCTACATCCCCGGTACATGTACTGTGTGCCGGGGATTTTTATGTTCGCTTGATAGGTAGGTAAAAACGTGGTATTATAGCATTAAATTTGAAGGCGTTAATTATAGCTTTTGGAGGTAACTTATGAAGAAGATTTTGATAATACCGGATATAGATAACCCCCAGGAATCTCTGGATTTGGCAGCTCAGTACTCTCTGGGCTTTGAATATAATGATTTTTTCAAGCCTGACGTCTTAGATAATACGGGAAAGGTGGACACACTGTGTGATACATATAACTCTTATATTTTACCGGAGTATACCACCATTCACGGTGCTTTCTTTGATGTGATTCCTTTTAGTCCTGACAGTAGGATAAGGGAGATTTCTCTTATGAGAATCAATCAGAGCTTAGAGGCAGCCAGAAAGATAAATGCTAAGGCAGTTGTATTCCACACTAATTACAATCCATTTTTAAATTCTCCTGCATATGTAGAGGGATGGATTAAGGACAATATTCAGATTTGGGGTGAGATACTTGAGGCGAATCCGGACCTGAATATATACCTGGAGAATATGTTTGACGAGACACCTGACATTATGGTCAAGCTGTCGGAGGAGCTGTGCAAATATTCAAATTACGGGGTTTGCCTGGATTATGCTCACGCAGCCTTATCCAAGGAGGAACCAAAGAATTGGGCCAGAGAATTAAGCCCATATATTAAACATGTTCATATCAATGATAACGATTTAGTCAGTGACCTGCATTATGCCTGGGGAGAAGGAAAGATTGACAGGCAGGAATTCTATGATGTATATGAAAAATATATGAGTGAAGCTACTGTGCTTGTAGAGGTTTCAACTGCAGAGCGCAAATTAAAATCAATAGAGACTCTCATAGAAGACGGATTTATGGAGTAGGCTTATTAATATGCACCGGATTATGGTTATAACACCTTAGTCCGGTGCATATTATATTATGAAGAAACAGATTATATTTGTAATTGTGGGAGGAATAAATGGGAGAGAAAATCACAGTAGGACTTGCCGGCGTAATATTAGTTATAATGCTTCCCTGTCTTCTTACACTTTGCCTTAACGGAATTCGTGATGATGTAACCATCGATATGATTAATACCAGGAGAGATGTGCTCATAAAGGCTGACGGTGAAAATGTTTTAATGGATGTGGAGAAGTACATAGTGGGAATACTTCCGGGCATTATAGAGTATGGATCCAGTCAGGAGTACATAGAGGCCCAGGTGGTGGCGGTCAGAACCAAGATATATTATGCTATGGGAGAGTCTACAGTGGTGGATGCGCAGGAGCTGGGATTTCAATATTTTGACCAGGAAAAACTGATAAATAAATATGGTATGGATAATTACAAGGTCATAGAGGATATCTTTGAGGAAGCGGTAATTAATACTGTGGGAGAGACTATACAGGATTCTGCTCAGTAAATGTGAGTTATGAATTTTAATATTGAGAATATTTGAATAAAAAATGCAAATATGCCCATACTACAACTATAGAAAATATTGTAGGAGGCATATATGAAACATTTTAAAGAGTTTTTCAGATCAAAGGCATTTTATATCGCGTTTGGTACAGGTATACTTGCATTTTCAGGATTGCTACTGGCATATAACTATTCAGACAATCGTGAAGGGCTTAAGCAGGAGCAGACAGCTTTATTAAACGAGCCAATAGAGCAGGCAACAGAGGAGTTCGCACCGGTAGAGTCAAATGGTGTACTTACAGGTGAGGAATTAGATAGAATCAATGCAGAGGTTTTAGCTGATGAAGAGGATGATGTAGATGTTGAGGAAAGCAGCACTGAGGCAGATTCCTTAGATGCTAAGAGTGAGGATGATAATCAAGTAGAAACAAGCGCATCTACTGAGACAGATGCTCAGGTTGCGTCTATGGGAGATGATGCGGCTATTGCCAGCCAGGATAGCTCAGAATATAGCTATAACGGGGAGCAGTCCCTTGCATGGCCTTTAAACGGAGATGTAATCCTTCCTTATAGCATGGACACAACTGTTTACTATGCAACCCTTAAAGCGTATAAATGCAACCCTGGTATGCTTATAGCAGGTAGCGAGGGGACAGATATTGTATCAGCTTATGATGGTGTGGTTGAATCTGTTGTAGATGACCAGGAGCATGGAACTATAGTTACAGTTGATATGGGAAATGGCTATAAGTGTAGCTATGGTCAGCTTATGAATGTAACGGTAGCGGAAGGTGATGAAGTGGTACTAGGACAGAACCTAGGAGAAGTAGCACCTGTAACCAGCTACTACACAGAGGAAGGAACACACCTTTACTTTGCCATGACCAAGGATGGAGAACCGGTAAATCCTATGTTATATATACAGTAGTCTAATATATGGCACGGCACCACAGACAGCCAAGGGGTATGGAAAACCGTAAGAACACGCCGGTCCTTAGTGAAACGAGCGTAAGCGAAGTTGAACTTAGTACCGCTGCGTGGTCGCCCGAGCGAGAGCGGGTTTTCAATACTCCTTGGCTGTCTGTGGTGCCTGGGTTACATATAAAAAAACAAGACTAGGAGAGATATACTTATAATCCGACCACTGTCGCGGCCAATAAAGTATCTCTCTCCTAGTCTTTACTCTATCCCTTCCTCAAGGCACTTGTCGCATATTCCGGAGAATAAAACTGTGGTTTCCTCAATCTTAAATGAGGTTGCCTTTGTGGCTCTATCCACCAGCTCTGTAACAGGTTCCATATCTATATCCTTTACTCCATTGCAGCATCTGCAACAGAAATGATAATGTGGCTCTACACAGGCATCGAAATGGTCTGTCTTGCCGTTTGTGGTAAGCCTAAGTATAGTGCCGGCAGCTGCCAGCTGATTGAGATTTCTATAAACAGTTGCTAAGCTGATGTTTGGTATGTCCTCCCTGATGTGCTGGAAAACCACATCTGCTGTAGGGTGGTCCTTTCTGGTTTTAAGGAATCTAAGAATAGCTTCTCTTTGACTGCTGTATTTTACAGGTGTGCTCATTATAATCACCTCCTCGTAACAATAATGATAACAATTCTTATTTCTATAATTAGTTTAAACTAACTTCTAATATATGTCAATATTTTTTTATTCCATTTTTTAACCATTATTATTGCATATATCACAAAAAACAGTAGATAAGATTATAGAAAATGGAAAGAAAAAAGCCAAAAACAGATTGACATAATTCCATCTATTGGTATATTCTAGAATTGTGGGAAAATGTTTACATTTTTGGAGCACAGGGAAGAAAGAGGATAGCTTTATGAGATTTGTTGATATTGAGGAACAACTTAATAATGAGACAAGCATGAAGGTTATAGATTCTATTCTAAATGTGGGATTCTTGGCAACACTTGTTATTGATAAGGATACTAATGAGATTTTGTACCAAAACAGGAAGTCCATAGAATATTTTGGTGACCATGTTGGAGATCTTTGTCATGAAGTTTTGTGTTCAGAGGAGGAACCATGCTCAAATTGTATTCTTCCTAACATGACAGGCAGTAATGCCATATTTGACGTATATATGAAGCGTCTGGATAAGCATGTAAGATGGATGTATTCAGATATTAATTGGTTTGATGGGCGCAATGCAGTATATGCTAAGCTGGTGGAGCTGGGTGACGAGGATATCACATCAGATGCTAAGTGGAAGTATCTTAAGGATATGGATAAGGAACGTCAGGATACAGACAGTCTTACTCATTTACCAAATAGCAAGAAATTCTATAAGATTGCTGAAGAGCTTTTGAGAAGTGATTTATCAGGAAGCTATGCAGTAGTTATGTTTGATATAGAAAGATTTAAGAGTATTAATGATATATATGGTATGAGTACCGGAGATGATGTTTTGATACACATAGCCAGAGTATTGAAGGATTGTTTGGGTACTGAGGGTAATTATGCCAGAATGCATTCTGATTTATTTGCCTACATCATCAAGTATGAGACCAAGGGCGACATTATTAAGCAAATCGAGAAGTTCCGTAAGAAGGTTTCTCAGAATGCTTTTATATTTGATATAAATATTTCTTTTGGTATCTATCTTATACAGGATAGACAGGTACCTGTGAATTTGATGTGTGACAGAGCCATGATGGCTGTAAAAACCATAAAGGGTGACGTGCTTAAGTTCTGTGCCTTCTTTGACGAGCAGTACAGAGCAGATATGCTTAAGGCCAATGAGATTGAGAGGGAGATGCAGGAGAGCCTTCGTCGTGGGGACTTTAAGATGTATCTTCAGCCAAAGTATAGATTGTCTGACACCAGATTAGTTGGTGCAGAAGCATTATGTAGGTGGGTTCATCCACGTAAGGGTATTATACCACCTATGGATTTTATACCTTTATTTGAGAGAAATGGCTTTATTATGAAGCTGGATGAGTATATGTGGGAGCAGGCCTGTAAGACTCTTAGAGGCTGGATAGATGCAGGCAAAAACCCTATACCAATATCTGTAAATATATCCAGATATCATATTAAGCACAATGACCTTGTAGCAGCATTTTCAAGACTTATAAAGAAGTACGATATAAGCTCATCTATGCTGACGCTAGAGCTTACAGAGTCCCTTTTCCTTGATAATCCTGAGGCATTAAACAGAGTTATGAAGGGATTACAGAATATGGGCTTTAAGCTTGAAGTGGATGATTTTGGTGCAGGCTTTTCATCTCTTAATATGATTAGAAATATATCGGTAGATACTATTAAGATTGATAAGGATTTCCTGGATAATGAGATTGCAACTGAAAAAGGAAAGATAGTAGTACATCATACTATAGATATGGCTAAGGACCTTAATCTCCAGGTTATTGCAGAGGGAGTAGAGACTAAGGAGCATGTAGACTTCCTTAAGAGCTCTCGATGTGATGTGGCACAGGGCTACTATTTTGCAAAACCGATGCCGTTGGAAGAATTCGACAAGCTAATCAGCTAATATTTGCTGATTATTATGCAAACTGTGCATAGGATTGGTAAAAAAAGTGTTATTTTTATGAAAAATTTGTCGGTAAAAATTCACTCTATAACTTGACATATATAGTAGGCTATTGTATATTGTACAAAGCAGGCAATCATTCATCATATTATTGATTGTGATGATTGCAATTAATTAATTTATATGAGCAAAAAGGAGAATAACTATGTTAGAGAAGTTGAAAGAAATCATTTCAGAGCAGTTAAGTGTTGATGCAGCAGATATCGAGCCAGCTACTTCATTCAAGGATGATTTAGCAGCTGATTCACTTGATCTCTATGAGATTATTATGGCTATCGAGGAAGAGTATAGCATTGAGATTCCTTCAGATGATTTAAATTCAATCGCAACAGTAGAGGATGTTATGAACTACCTCAAGAATATGGGTGTAGAGGAGTAATCCCCAGTTACATAGTAGAATATAAAAAGGGAACCGTATTTGCGGTTCCCTTTTTATATTCTACCATCCATAAATCACATTATGGGAAGTTAGAGCAAAAGTTTTCCCATAATGTGATTTGCAGGAAGCAAAAAGAGGCAGGTGCTTAAGCACCTGCCCCTTTTTTGGAAGGAAGAATGAGAGTTAACCCATTACTACCTCTAATGTATGAGTTGCACCATCTCCGAATGCTGGGATAACATTTCCTTCAACAGCCTTGCCGTCTACAGTCATGCTCTTAACACCCTTGCATACGTGATCTGG
>JAFTPO010000090.1 GCA_017463225.1 Lachnospiraceae bacterium
AATACATAAGGATATTGCTGATAAAGCTATTCCTATGATAGCAGATATGCTTTCTGCTAATGATTGTGAAATTCGTGGTGATGAGATTGCACAAGGTATATCAAGCCTAATAAAGGCTGCATCTGATGAGGATTTTGGAACAGAATATCTTGCAAAAATTATCTCAGCTAAGGTAGTTAATTCCTTAGATGAAGCTATCGAACACATTAACAACTACAGCACAGGACATTCAGAGGCTATTATTACTGAGGATTACGAAAGCTCACAGCGTTTCTTAAATGAAATAGATTCAGCCTGTGTATATGTAAATGCATCAACAAGATTTACAGATGGCTTTATGTTTGGCTTTGGAGCAGAGATAGGTATTTCCACTCAGAAGCTACACGCAAGAGGGCCTATGGGCTTACTTGCACTTACTTCAACTAAGTTTATCGTATACGGTAACGGACAAATTAGAGAATAAGGAGAACACTTATGTTAGATATGAAATTCACCGGTTCAAAGGAATATGTTGCATCACCTGAACTTATGGCGGCTGTTGACGTAGCACGTGCCTTAGAGAAGCCACTTCTTATAAAGGGCGAGCCTGGTACAGGTAAGACAATGCTTGCAGAAGCTATCAGCAAAGCATTTGATTTGCCTCTTTACATATGGAACATTAAATCAACTACAAAGGCTCAGGACGGTCTTTATGTATATGACACTATTCAGAGACTCTATGACAGTCAGTTTGGTGAAGAGGGCGTAGATGATATTAAGAGATATATTAAGCTTGGAAAGCTCGGTGAGGCATTTAAGTCTGAGCAGCAAGTAATTCTTCTTATAGATGAGATTGATAAGGCAGACCTTGAGTTCCCTAACGACCTTCTATGGGAGCTTGATAAGATGGAGTTTTATATCCACGAAACTAAGGAGACTATTAAAGCAGCTACAAGACCTATAGTTATTATCACCTCAAATGCAGAGAAGGAGCTTCCTGATGCTTTCCTTAGAAGATGTATATTCCATTATATTAGCTTCCCTGAGAAGGAAGAAATGGAAGAAATCGTAGGAGTTCACTTTGAAAATATTGATGAAAATCTCCTAAAGCATGCTATGGACACATTTTATTGGATTAGAGAGATTAAAGAGGTTAGAAAAAAGCCTAGCACATCAGAGCTTATAGACTGGTTAAATGCACTTATGTTAGGTGGAATCGACCCTGAGACTATTAGAACAAAATTACCATACCTTGGCGTTCTTGTTAAAAAGGATGAGGATATTGAGGTTGTGAAAAAGAGGAGAATCCTATAATTGTTTACTGAATTTTTGTATGTATGCCGAGACAAAGGCTTAAAAATATCCATGACAGAATGGATCACATTTATGGATGCCTTAGACAAGGGACTTGCTCATTCTTCTCTTGAAGGCTTTTACAACCTTGGTCGTATGATTTTAGTTAAAACAGAGTCTGATTTTGACAAGTTTGATATTGCCTTTATGGAATATTTCAAGAATATTAAGATGGGAGAGGAGCTTCCGGCTGATATTATGAAATTCCTTGATAAGGGAGATATGGATACCTCAAATCTAAACAAGGACGTATATAGCTTTGATACCACTAGAGACATGGAAGAAACAAAGCGAATGTTTAGAGAGCGTATCACTGAGCAAAAGGAGGAACACAATGGTGGTAACTACTGGATAGGTACCAGCGGTGGCTCTGCCTTTGGTCACAATGGACGTAACCCAGGCGGACTTCGAGTCAGCGGTAAAACCGGTATGAGAAGCGCATTTCAGGTTATGGGTGAGCGTAAATACGCCGACTTTAGACACGACAAAACCCTTGATATAAGACAGTTTCAGGTGGCATTTCGAAAGCTGAGACAGTTTTCTACAAAGCTTGATATTCCACGCACAGAGCTTGACCTTGATAAAACCATAGATTCCACTTGTAACAATGGTGGTTATCTAAAGCTTGAGTTTGACAAACCGAGAAAAAACTCCGTAAAGCTTCTTTTGCTATTTGACTGTGGAGGAACTATGTTGCCTTTTAGTGAGCTTTGCAATGATTTATTCCAGGCTGTTCATAAGGCTAATCATTTTAAGGATGTTAAGACATATTATTTCCACAACTGCATATATAGTAAGGTATATAAAGATGCCGAGTGTGAGATGGGGGACTGGGTTGACTTAGATTACATATTTAAGCACACAGACAAGGATTACAAGGTCATCATCGTTGGAGACGCACAGATGGCTCCAGAGGAGCTTTTTGACCTAAATGGTAACTACAGAGGACCAAACGATGGTAGAAGTGGATATGAGTGGAATAAGCTGTTTAGAAGCAAGTATAAAAAGGCTATATGGCTTAATCCGAGGTTTCATGGCAGCTTAAATCAGCTTGGATGGATGGAGTCCGAGAGAACCTTAGCTGACATATATGATATGTTCCCACTTACTGTGGATGGACTAAAAGCGGGAATTTCCAAGCTTATGGCGCCAAGATAGACCTATCGTATAATATTTGATATAGACAAATAACATTAAAATGAATAACATATTATTAAACACCTAATTGATTATTACAATTAGGTGTTTTAAATAAGAACTATGGGGTGGTTACTATGGATAATAATCTTAATCAGGAAACAAATAATATACTAGATGGAACAGGCCTTGTACTGGCTGGAGGTGGCGGAAAGGGCGCCTACCAGGTAGGTGTACTTAAAGCATTAAAGGAAAATGGCTTATTAGATGATATTACACATATTTCAGGAGTATCTATAGGTGCAGTTAATGCAATGCTATACGCAATGACATATGATACAAATGATGTAGAGCTTATGTATAAGGTATGGTCTGAGATTGATATGCTTACTTTATTTGATATAGAACTTGAAATGCTTATGGAAAACCGACCTTATTTTTCAAGATCCCAATTCTTGTCTATGATGGGAAAATACATTGACTTTGATAAGCTTAAAAACAGCACCTACAGAATTTATGCCGGTTTGTGTAAGCAGGTTAAGGATGCCGCTGGAAATATAGTAAACCAGACACCTGAATATAGATGTTTAAATGATTATGACACAGAAACTATAAAGAGTATTTTACTGGCTTCTACAGCTTTGCCAATCGTTTATGAGGCTGTAAATATTGATGGCGCAACCTATAGAGATGGAGGAATATGCGATAACGAACCGGTAAAACCTCTTTATGACGCAGGTATTAGAAACTTTATTATAATTGGCAATAAATATGGTAAGGTATTTGACCAGTCAAAATGGCCCGATGCAAACTTTACCACCATATATCCAAGCCATGACATAGGCCAGCTTATTGACGGAACCCTTGATTTTACAAGCTATTCTATACAATTTAGAGAAAAGCTTGGCTATAAGGACGGCCTACGAGCTTTAAAAACCAAGTTTAATAAGGAAGAAATCTATATTAATCTGGAAAGAGTTTTGGCTGAAAACGACTATAATGACGTAATAAGAGAGCTTAGAATGGAGACAAAGGTTAAATCAGTTGAAACAAGAATTAATTCAAATATAGATAAATTTAACGAAATCGCCAAAAAATTTGATAAATACTAAAATTATTTGACATATTGCACAAAAATAGTTACAATAATCATATAAAGTTTCTTATTGTTCCATGTATTTAGTGCCATTTAAGGGACATATGGCAGATAAGGAGGCTATTTATGGGAAAGCATATTATAACTATTGGTAGACAATTTGGTAGTAATGGTAGAGAAATCGGTCATAGATTAGCAGAGAAGATGAATATTCCATTCTATGACAAAGAGCTTCTCAATGAGACAGCAAAAAACAGTGGACTAAGTGAGAATATATTAAAAAGCTTAGATGAAAGACCATCCAGAAGCTTCTTATATTCCCTTGTTATGGATCCATACAGCTATGGCTTTACAAGTCAGGGATATCAGCCAAACCTTAATCAGCAGGCATTCCAGGCAACCTATGATACCATAAAGAAGATTGCTGACGAGGGTTCATGTATATTTGTTGGAAGATGTGCTGATTACGCATTAAGACATAATCCGGACTTAATAAGATTATTTATATATGCACCTTTAGAGGCTCGTATTAAAACTGTATCAGAACGATTTGGATTAACAGAAGAGAAAGCAAAGGCTCAGATTCAGAAGGAAGACAAGGGAAGAGCTACATATTATAACTATTATACCTCCAAAAAATGGGGTTCATTAGATGGCTATGACCTTTTTGTAAATAGTAGTTTAATGGACATAGACCATACTGTGGACAGTATAATTGATATGTTAGATAAGATTGAGAAGTTTCATTAATAATAAAATATAAACGCACATTAAGCTGTGCGTTTATATTTTAAAGAATTTGTTAACATAATATTATTATGGTTACTTATTGTTATTTTTCTCCCTAAGCTGAACCTTGTTTCTAGCAAGACGTTTACGCTCATTATCAATATCAGCATAATGCTTACGGGTTGTATTTACATCTGTATGACCTAAAACATCAGCAACCAGATAAATATCAGAGGTTTCCTGATAAAGGGCTGTACCGTAAGTACTTCGAAGCTTATGTGGCGTAATGTGCTTTAGAGGAACTGCAGACTGGGAATATTTTTTAACAAGATTTTCTACAGTCCGTACGCTGATACGTTTTCTCTGGGAGGAGAGAAATAGGGCTTTATCATGACCATCTACAGCATTTATTTTCTTTCTTTCTGCAATATAGTCCTGTAATGGCTCCACAGCCTCGTCGCTAAAGTATACAATGGCTTCCTTGCCACCTTTTCGAATGATTTTGATACACATATTATCGAAATCCACGTGATTAATATCAAGACCAATACACTCAGATATACGGATTCCTGTAGAAAGCATAAGCGTTAAAAGGGCCAAATCGCGAGTTTTTGTCTTTTCATGGTATTGTTGTTGCTTAGAAGTCAAATTTAGGCCATATTCAACGGTATCTAAAAACTGAGCAGTCTCTGCAGCGTCCATTCGAACGATTTGCTTATCAGGAACCTTGGGACGCTCAATTTTAGCAACAGGATTAACGGTTACAAGGTCATTCTTGTAATAATATGCGTAAAACACGTTTAAAGACACGATTTTACGCTTTATAGAGGCCTTGCCATTGGTTATTATTCGTCCATCCTTTCTATACATTTGAAGATGATCCATATAGTCCTCAATAAAGGATGAATCAAGAGAAGATAAAACCTCAAGAGACACATCCTTAGGGCTCTTTAAATCAGCTTCGGTATAACATTCAACAATATACTCATAAAAAGTCTTTATGTCCCTGGCATAACCAAGCCTTGTACGTGATGCCTTAGATTGTTGTATGGCTCTAAAGAATTGTCTAACATAAGATGGAAGCTCATCACAAATATTTCTAATAAGCTCAATGTTTTTCATTTCATTTTCCTGATGATATGATATATCAGCCAAAACAAATTACCTCCTTAAAAAACCTAGCATTTATGCGGGTTTCAAGCTATAATGTGATTATACCACTATTCGCCCAAAAAGTACATACTTTTTTCGTAAAACCTGGGTTTAGCGCATAGTTGACTATTTTTAAACTACTCTCACCTACACCTAAATTGAAAGGATAAAAAACAATTATGAATAACATACTAGCTGAGCTAATAATAACAGCAACCGCAATTATAATTGGAGTTGCTGTGAATAATTTATTTCCAAATAAAAAAGATAATCAAGATTCATTAGACTATTATGATTACGATTATGATGATAATTCGATATTGGATATAATAGACTTATTGGATGACGACGATGATGGTTTTGATTTAGATGATGATTAATTCTTAAAATTTTCGTCTAAGCCTCTAACTCCTATCTCACATGATTAACATTGATTTGATGTTAGTATATAATTAGCACAAAACAAAATGAGATATTCCCTTAATCATAGTGTATAATATAACTACGAGGAGGAACTCATTATGTCACGAAAGAAACCACATCACACCAAACAATTTAAACTGGATGCAGTTAAT
>JAFTPO010000049.1 GCA_017463225.1 Lachnospiraceae bacterium
TGTACGAAACCATTGCCAATTCCAACTATAAATATACTTTCGGAAGTGACACTAATACTTGGTATATTATGGAGTTAGAGGTAATTCACCAAAAAGATGGCGATGGATACAGTAAGATGGAAGAAATCCTAGGGGAAGATTTTAAAACAAAGCTATCCAATGGCGATAAGATATTTGTTGGATTTTTACCAAGAACTACTTCTTACAGAATATATGCCGGTGTACCTGAAGAATCAAATATGATTTATCCAGATTGGAATTACTCAGAGCTTGAACAAAAATAAACTAAAGGGATTATTGCAATAACATATAAACTGCAATAATCCCTTGTTTTTTCCTACGCCGCCAAGTCTCTCTTACCGTATCTCACATAAGCTACAATCACACTTACCACCATCACAATCATACCTAACACTAAAGCTGGTGCTTCCACCTCTCCTGTGCTGAATATGTCAGCAGCATTTGCATAGGAAAATGGGCTGATTAGCTTGTAATCTGTCAAATCAGGTATTACTCTAGCCATAAGATCATAAGCATAGAATATCATTACAAGACCTAATCCTAAACCGAGCTTATTTTTCTTCATAAATGCTGATAATCCAAAACATATTCCTGCTATCTCAAGGTGCATCAGAAGCTGCATGCCATGATAGAGTAAGAATCTATCAAAATCTATGTCCTCACCTAATATAACTATTCCAAGAGCATATGCTCCTACAGTAATTACATTGAATAACACCACATTTGTTATTACCGCCATAAGCTTAGAAGTTATAACCTTTCCTCTAGCTACAGGAAGGGTGAATAAAAACTCACTGGTATGTCCGTCCTCTTCCTTTGACAACATAACCATACTAATAATTGCAGCAAACATAGATGCCCCTAAGCTATGTACTGTACCAACCTCTGTGGAGTAAAAGCCTGCCAATGTAGCAATACTTAACTGACTCATACCAAACGCATCTGCAAATGCACCCATCTGTGAGAAGCTTTCAGCCATGCCTTCCATCTCTTCCTTCATAGAGTTAAAAAGCAATATACATACAAAGCACATGCCTCCAACTGCCAAAGTCCATATTAAAAATGTTTTATATAACAATTTCATTTCATGCTTATATATAGTTGACATAACATCATCCTCCTACTTCTCATAATAGTGCATAAATATCTCATCAAGAGATGGATCCTCTATTAAGATATCCTCTATATTGTGACCTGCTAACTCATCTGCTATCTTATTCAAATCTCCCTTATACAGGAAATTCTCCTGCTTACCATCTCTAATCATCTTGATTCTCTTGGCGTTAGTCTTGGTAATCTCTGCAACAGTATCTACCTTTATAAGCTTACCCTCTCTCATAATAGCCACATTTTTGCAATAGTTTTTAACCTCAGAAAGAACATGGGTGGAAAGCATACAGGTTGCTCCCTTTTCCACATATTCCTCAATTAGCTTGAAGAACTCTGTCTGCATAAGAGGGTCTAATCCACTAGTTGGCTCGTCAAAGACAAATAGCTTAGGCTTATGCTGCATAGCACATACTATACTTACCTTCTTACGATTACCTAGAGAAAGCTCGTTAATCTTCTTCTCTGTATCCATTTTAAGTCTATCACAAAGCATGGCTGCTTCATCCTTACAATCCATCTTTCTTATATCAGCAGCCATCTTTATAACATCCTTAACCTTCATATCCGGATAAAACATAGCCTCTGATGGCATATATCCCACCTGGGATAGAATCTCTTCCTTGGCTGAATTAAGCTCCTTGCCAAATATCTTTACGCTACCCTTTTCATAGTTTATGAGACCAAGCATGGAACGGATTGTGGTACTCTTACCCGCCCCGTTAGGTCCCAAGAATCCGAAGATGTCACCCTCCTTCACAGAAAAGGATACATCCTCTGCGCCGCGGTGCTTACCATAGTATTTTGTTAGATTTTCAATCTCTATTACCTTACTCATTAACATTTCCCCTTTCCTTAAATGCCTTAAGATCATTATTCAATGCCTTAGATTCCAATGTTCTCCTAATTTTATATACTAAGAAACCACAAAAGTAAGCGAATATCACAAATAGGAAGAATCCTATGGTCACTGTTAAATTTTTATCAAACCAACCAAAGAACCAGGATGCTGTGGTGTATATTAGTCCACATAGCATACTAAGCAGTATTTCCTTAACTCTAAATTCCTCTCCCTCATCAAAGCCATTCATAAGATATATCTGAAGGTAGCACATGCCATAGGTAAGGAATATCATTTCAGCCATATGTATTATGCTTGCATCAGTACTTCCACCAACAAGCTTGTAAATGCTGTAGAAAAACAAATAGCAGAAGAAATATATACAAGCCTTAAACTCTACCCCGATCTCTTCTAAGAGATATCTCTCTAGTCCGGTTAATCCATCATCCTTTTTACTCATTTTGTGCTCCTTTCCTAAGTATTCTTCTAAAATCCGATGCATAGGTTCGAGAAATTATAATATGCTCTCCATTTACCATCCTTGCATCTATACGGTTAGAGGGCAGACTTCTTAAGCTGTCCACCTTATCGATATTAATAATCATAGACTTACTACATCTGAAGAAATTAATATCATTAAGCAGCTGCTCTAGCTGGGCTAATGTGTAATCAAGCTTTAAAACCTCCTCTTCAGTATAAGCGAAGGTATTTCCATCAACGGTTTCTATGTAAAGAATTGTCTTAATGTCTATAAGCTTTTGTTCCTTATCCTTCCAACCAATAAGCTTAGTCTGTTCACCCTTTATGAAATTGACTATTCTCTCTATCTCCGGAGTCATGCGAAGATAATTGACTATTACCTCATCCTCCCCGGTAGAAATATTATTAATGGTGTACTTCATTATTTCCTCCAAAATGTATTATATGTTGTGATTTTAGCAAGGGATTAGTTTAAATTCAATACTATAAGTGGTAAGTGACACTTATTTGAGGGTTAGTGGCACTTGGAATAAGAAAAAGCCTTGCACTAGGCAAGACTTTCTATAACTCCTTTATGTACCTCACATCACAACAAAAGTGTGCTGTCTTAAGCAAAGGCTTATCCACTATTTCAAATCCGTATTTCACATAGAACTTCTGTGCTGCAATCATATTATCCAGAGTTTCCAGATAACATCTCTTATAATATAGCTTCGCGTATTTTAGAGCCATCTTCATCAGCCTATGTGCCACTCCAGTTCCTCTAGCTTCTGGCAAGCAATACATCTTCTGTAGCTCACATACATCTGCTAAACCCTCTAGCTGACCTATTCCAACACCGGCAACTACATTTCCTGCCTCATCCTCTGCAACCCAGTAGCAATTACCTTCAGTATTATAAATCTCTGAGAATCTTCCTAAATCCGGGTCAGCCCATGCAGTGCCTTCATGATTTCCACCAAATTCTATGAGACAGGTGCGAATTACGTTCTCTACCTGTTTGTTATCTCTCGCTTCAATTGCTCGAATTATGTAATCCATTTTATCTCCGTTCTAAATGGGCTTATGCTCCACTCTGTAAACCTCTCTATAAAGTATATCTCTTATTTCCTGATATTCCCGTTGGCTAACTACTCCTCCACTAGTCATTATCCTTAGTGGTATGGGATTTCTACCCTTTGATATGGCTGGCTGAATATAGGGATAATCATTGTAATAAAGTTCATTCCTCTGATAGAATTCTATCCTTCGCTTTGCCATATCATTATTTGGAAGTTCCACCTCTAGGCAGATTCTCCCTGCTAGATGCTCCATTATCTCCTGCAGCATCCTAGATCCAAGGCCAGTGTTTCGATACTTACTATCCACTGCAAAATGCTCTATAAAGCTTAAGCTCTCAAACTGCCACACTGCCATAAATCCTTGGATTTCAAGGAAATTATCATCTTCCTTTGCCACATAGATTTGATAATTCGGATTATCTAAAAGCTTTTGCTGTCCCTCATATGGTCTATACTCGTCAGGTGGAAAGCTTGCTTCCATTATTTTATATACTTGGTCGAATTCATCTTTGTTTAATTTGGTTAACATAATATCAATATCTCGTGTAATTTTCTTTATTTACAATAATTCTCTTAGTGCTTCTATATCCTCTGGCTTTGTACTCCAGCTTGTGGCAAATCTCACTACTGTATGATTATCATCGTACTTCTCCCAAAAGCTTACCTTTAATTTATCCTTAAGCGAATTTAGTTTACCATCCTCTATTATTATAAACTGCTGATTAGTAGGTGAATCTATAAAGAATCTACACCCCTTCTCCTGAAGCACCTGCTTTAACTCCTCTGCCATATCTATAGCGTGTCTGCTTATCTTATAATACAAATCGTCTGTAAACAATGCATCAAACTGTACCCCAATCAATCTTCCCTTAGCAAGTAAAGCACAGTGCTGTTTAATCAAGGTCATAAAATGCATTGGTGCATTATTCTTAGTAAACACAACAGCCTCACCGCAAAGTGCTCCCACCTTAGTACCTCCGATATAAAATACATCACAGTACTTTGCTATATCAGCAAGTGTTACATCCGTATCATAACTCATAATTCCATAGCCAAGTCTTGCACCGTCCATATATAGAGGAATCTCATACTTACCACATATGTTAGACAATTCCTCTAGTTCCCTCTTACTATACAAGGTTCCATACTCTGTAGGATGAGAAATGTACACCATACCAGGGAATACCATATGCTCATGATTTTCATCGCTAAAGAAAGTATCTAAGTACTTCTCCAGTTCATCTGACTTAATTTTTCCTAATTCCTGTCCAACAGTTAAAACCTTGTGACCTGTGTACTCGATGGCACCAGCCTCATGAGAGCTAATATGTCCTGTATCTGCTGCCACCACTCCCTCATAATCCTTAAGCATAGTTGATATAACTATGGCATTAGTCTGGGTACCTCCCGTAAGGAAATGTACTTCAGCCTCTGGGCACTGACATGCCACCTTAATCTTCTCCTTGGCACTTTCTGAATACTTGTCAAAGCCATATGTAGCCAGCATCTCATCATTTGTCTCTATAAGTTTTTGTAATATAACCGGATGTGCTCCGTTTGTATAATCACTTTCGAATGAAATCATAGGTTCCTCCAAAATAGTTATCTAAACTAATCATATTTTATTTACAACAAGGTGATTATACCATTCCTTACCACCTCATTACAACAAAAAGGATGAACCCATATTTTCTATAGGTTCACCCTTTCCTGTTATCTACTTTTCCATCAATGTGTATTTTATACTTCCGCTATTTATGTTGGCCTCATCAACATCCCAATCAAATTTTACTTCTGTAATCTCATCGGTTGCCACCATCCATCTTATTCTATAACTCTTTCCATTAGTATCAAGAATATAATAATAGCAAAAATCCGTTGTAACCACATCCATAAATTCATTAAATCCAGCATATAACTTTACCAAGTCCATATCAAGACCTAACACTTCTTCTGCATACCTAATTACCGTTTCTTTACCTACAGGTATTTTTTCTGTGGCCTCTTCCATACTAGGAGTATAGCTAGGAGTAATTGCTGAACCACCATGAATAATAGACAATAGACTTCCGTTATCTCCACATATGGTAAGCTGGTAGCTTTCATTTATAATGCCATCTTTTGAGCATTCCACCTCGTAAACTACATCATAATCTGGGTAAACTTCATCCAGCCATTCCTTCGTTTCTTCATCTCCTTCACGGTCATACTGATATACGGAGTATTCCCAGCTATCATCCAGCTCTACTCCAAAGTATTTCATAACCATTTCCTTTGAGTAATCATAGACATCATCAATCTCTAACTTTTCTTCCTCATCAGCTTCTTCCACCATATTTCCCTCTGTAGTAGCTTCTACAGTAGTTGGCTGGAAAACATCTGATTCTTCTAGCACAATTTCTTCATCAGGCACACCTGTCGCATAAGGATTAGGTTCATCAATGCCTGTTTCCATGGTGTATTTATTCTTCTCGTCGTGGTCAATTAACTGTAGTAGCTGCTCATCTGTCATCTCTCCCTTAGGCAGATGAACTCTTCCGTCTTCCTTGACAAAGGCTAACTGGTCATCATTTATATCAGATATTTTATCTACTATAAGGATAGTTTCTTCAGGGAAGCTACCATTCTTATATTCCTCCTGAAGCACCAATAGTCGCTCTACCTCAGTATCCGTAAAAGCTCTGGTATAATGCTCTGCATCAGCGCTTATCACATTTATCTCCAGATAAGCATCCTTCTCTTCATCAGCCATATTCTCCATACGATTTTGCACAGCTGATATGGCAGCATGGGTACCCAAACCACCTAAACATACACAGCTAAATGCTATAAATAAAACTATAAGCTTAGAATATCTAAATAGCTTATCATTGGTTCTCTTACCCCTTTTGCAATTATCTAATATGTTTAGCTTCATTTCCTCTGACATAGTCAGGTTAGAAATGATTGGATTATTAATTCTATTATCACCGTTCATATTATGTTCCCCTTTCTAAAGCATTTCCTTCAGCTTGTTTCTGGCTCGCTCTA
>JAFTPO010000078.1 GCA_017463225.1 Lachnospiraceae bacterium
GACGTAAAGCTCTGTTGGTTTTATTTTGATGCAATTTTCTAACTTGAACTTGACTAAAACCAAGAGAAAAAGCCACTTGTGAGAAAGGATTATTTTAATTTTTATCTCTCTAAAGTGGCTTTTTCTCTTATTTCCCTGTTTTCCCCTCTACTGTTGCATTAAGTTTGCAAATCAACCAAAATTTAGGAAGAATAATTTTAGGGACTCTCTGACTCTTTTATCATCACTATAGATTTATTAATCTGATGTTCTTTTATTTCTTCAATCTTTATCATAAGCTGTTCAGTCTCCACAAATGCATTGCTACCATCTTGAGGTACTGCACCAAGCAGGCTAAACACATATCCATTAAATGTATCATGCTCTTCATCATCCAGCTTCACCCCTAAGACTTGAGACACCTGTTCCAAAGAAGCTCTACCACTTATGATGTAGCTGTTGTCATCCTGTTTTTCAATTAGTTGTTCTTCCTCTATATCACCATTTTCATCATCCCCTAAATCACCTACTAGCTGTTCTATCAGGTCATTCATAGTAACAATGCCACAAAGCCCACCATATTCATCAAGGACTACCGCCATCTGATTATGGGTTGTCTTCATATTTCTAAATAATACGTCAGCCTTAACATTTTCCGGAACATAGTAAGCCGGCTTAACTGCCTGTGCCATAACATTATCTCTGGAGCGGTCGTTAAGTCTTAAGTATTCCTTACCATAGAGAATTCCTATAATATTGTCAGTAGAATCATCACACACAGGATACAGATTGTATCTGGTATCTGCTATTATCCTCTGCCACTCCTCCATAGACTCCTCCACAAAAAGACAGGTTAGCTCTGTTCTGTGGGTAGCCAGCTCTGCTGCCGTTAAATCATCAAATTCGAATACATTTTGAATAAATTCCTTCTCGTGATTATCGATAGCCCCCTTCTCACTACCCACATCAACCATCATACGAATCTCCTCCTCACTAACCTCAGAGTCAGTTTCGTTAGGGTCAATACCAAATAATTTAAGTATAAGATTAGTTGATGCTGTCAGCACTGTAACCAGAGGAGCAAAAACCTTTGATATTCCACTAATTAGTCCTGACATCTTAAGTGCCAAAGGCTCAGCCTTCTTCATAGCCACTCTTTTAGGAACCAACTCTCCGAACACCAAAGTAAAATATGAGAGAATTATAGTAATCAAAACCACTACTATGGTATCTAAGGTTTTAGCCGGGATGTTAAGTCCGGTCTTTTCTATCAGGCTCACTATTGGATCCGAGAAATTTTCCGCCGCAAATGCACTTCCCAAGAATCCAGACAAGGTAATAGCCACCTGTATGGTTGCCAAGAATCTGGCAGGCTGACTGGTAAGCTTAACTAGTCTTATGGCTCTCTTATCCCACTCAGAAGCCATCTTTGCCAGTTTGTTGTCATTCATAGATATTACCGCAATCTCCGCGCAGGCAAACACTGCATTTAAACTAACTAAAACTACCTGTAACAAAATCATAAGTACTATAGAACTGTCCACTTTTTAATCTCCTTATTATAATACATTTTTTCAGTTCACTCTTTAACTATGAGCGCTCAACGCGCAAAGGGACATAGCCTATACTCACTCCCGCAAGCATAGGCTATGTCCCTTTAGATACGTGAATTGTTTCCCCTTGGGGTTACTGTCCCCGGCTCCTGCTTCCATTTCTCCTAAAAATCTCCCCACTGTTTGTGGGGTAAATATATCAAATGTATATAACAGAGTCAATGGAGCTTAAACATTTTTTACCAAGCCTTAACCAAGCACAATTCACTATATTTACTTTGTCATAATTTCAAATAGCTCATCCGCTATAGGAGCATAGTGCTCATCTGTCACACCGAAGTCCATCTCCTTATAAGACCACACCGCAGCGTGAATGTCGAACTGCTTAAACACATCGAATATATCCCTATACCAGCGAAGTGTATCCTCTACAGGGGCTCTGTCGATTACACCAAACTCACCACAGTAAAGTCTTACTCCGGCTTCCTTGGCCTTATCTACAGCTTCCTTTATCATCTCTATGAGAAATGGCTTACCCATCTCCTTACACTTTGACACTGTAACATCCTTGCCTTTGTAGCCTATAAGGGCAGACATCTCCTTGTAATACTCCATAGTTGCCGGATACTCTATAGTCTTATCCATAGGCATATTTGGTACCCAGTACGCCTTTTGATGAGTAAAGATAAGTGGCTCATACATGTGGAATGTAAAGATAATATTATCATCCTCCGGCTTATTAAGAAGCTTTAGGGTTCTTGCACTGTTCCACTGAATTCCACCATAGATAATAGGTGTGTCAGGTGCATATCTTCTTATGGCATTTACAGTTTCATCTATAAGCTTGTTCCAGTTATCTGCCACGTGCTCCTCTACCACCTCATTAAGAAGTTCAAAGGCAACATATTTTAATCTGCCATAGTGCTGTGCCAGTCTGGTCCAAAGGTCCACAAAGCGCTTTTGCAGTGCTTCATTCGAGAAAAGACTGTTCTTTAATGGATCTCCTGCATCATTAAAATCATAGCCATAGGCCTTGTGCAAATCCAGCACCACATCCATTCCATACTCTTCACACCAGAGAAGAAACTGATTAACATAAGCTATACCTTCCATATATTCATAACCTTCCTTAGTTTCTAAAACCTCGTAATCTATAGGAAGTCTAATATGGTCAAAGCCAAGGTCCGCAACCTTCTTTACATCCTCCTTGGTAATAAATGTGGCATAATGTTCCAGGCTATGCTCACACTGAGAAAAATATCCTCCAAAATTAATTCCTCTATATAGCTTCATAGTTTTGCCCTCCATAATAACAGTATTTTATCATTTGTAAAATCTTATAACAAGCTATTCTTCCGCCTTATTTTGCTCCGCTATTAACTCCTCTGAATTTTCAGGCTCATCAATCTTCTCAAGAAGAATGTTGTCTATCAGCACTCTGTGTTGCTCCTTAATAGGTCCATTTACAGCACCCATAGATACGCTAAGAACTGCATTAAGGTCTGTCTCATCCTCCATCAGGAATTCTATAGTGTAGGTCTGATAATTTGAAGTAAGGTTAATAACCTTCTCTCCTGAATAAGGTGTCCAATCATCGTTATTTCTGCTTCCATCCTTCTGCAAAGCAAACATAATCTGTCTATCCATAGAGCACTTAGCATCCATAGTAAGTCTGTACCACTGACCCTTTTCTAACTCAATGCCATTCTGCTTTAACTGAATATTCCAAGCCATTCCACCTGTTTTATTAATAGTGAAATCCACTGCATTGTTTTCTGTAAGACTGTCCACTACCCAGGTTACATCATCAGGAGTATAAGCATATGGCTCATAACCGGAAAGTCCTGCATCAAAGCTTCCATTCTTAATTAAGCTGTCTTCTACCAGGTTGATATTATCTACCAGATAATCTCCCGGTTCAGCAAATTTTATAGAAAATGTCTTATCTGCAACTTCTCCAGATAATGTAAGCTTCTGAGTATAGACTGTCTTACCTTCTTCTAATACTATGTCAAATGCTTCGCCACCGACGAATACATTTACTGTCTTACCAGCCTCACCCTCCAAGTAGGCTGTAAATACATAATTACCTGTTATAAGAGCAAGGTCGCTCTGTGCAAACACAAGCGGCTTATCTGCTGAAATGCCTGCGCCCTCTATCTTAAGCTTTCTACCATCATACCAGTCTGTGCTTGAAAGTGTTGCATCTGACCCATTGTCAATCTCCCAGAAGCCAAGACGCTTCTCACCCTCCTGGAACTTACCGTTATAGATGAAGTTTCCATCTGCAAGAACCTTCTTTGAGTTATCTACAACCGGCTCCACGTAAGCTATTTCCTTAACAGATACATTACTAATCTTAATATCTGATGTAGATGTTACTGCTCCCATATTAAACTCAAGACGGCCATGTGGATCACTTTCCTCTGTCATCTCAAACTGATATTTATAGCTTTGCTTCTCAGTAGTTAAGTCAAGAGTAGTGTCAGGGAAGTATCTAATCCATGAAACCTCAGGTGCAGTAACTGCAACTATCATAGTTCTATCCTCTTCTACTGCATAAGCATCAAAGGTAATCTCGTAGGTTCCGCCCTTTCTGATAGGAAGGTTAGGCTGTACAAGCTGCACACTGTACTCTAATGAGCCTGACTTATCAACAGTAATAGTCATCTCATTATCAGCAATTGAAGCCTCTGCAGCTCCGCCCTCTGCAAGAAGGAACTTCCAAACCTCTTCATCTGTCAAATCCTCTGCCTCTGAGAAATCACGATTGAAAAGAAGCTCTCCATCCTCAGCCGGTTCTCTAAAGGACACATCCTTTACAGGCTTTGTCACGTTCTCATCATAAGAATCTCTCTGATAAACCTTTACGTAATCTATTTCATATCTGGCATTCTCAAAATCAGTAGTCTCATCCGGGTAACCTACCCAGCTTCCACCAACTGCAAGATTCAAGATAATGTAAAATGGCTGGTCAAATGGTGCTGGGTAAGTAAGCTCTCCCTGTCCCTCTGTAACTGAGTACCAGTCTGACTCTGTGTGATATAAGTGACCATCTAAGTACCAGCTAATCTTTCCAGGCTCCCACTCTACAGTAAATATGTGGTAGCTATCTGAGAATGTATCACCCTCAAGTGTATATGTTCCCTGACTCTGATTATGTGGATTTCCGTAGTGGATTGTTCCGTAATTAGTGGTTGTGTCACTACCGTGGACCTCCATAATATCAACCTCACCACATCTTGGCCACTGACCATATACATTCTCATCTGTAGACATAAGCCAAAAGGCTGGAAGATAACCTACTCCCTCAGGCACCTTAAGCTTTGCCTCAAATATTCCGTATGTAAAATCATGCTTATTCTGAGTATTTACTCTACCTGAAGTATAGTAATCATTACCCTCTGCATCTGTAGTCTTTACAGGTCTTAAAACAAGCTTGCCATCTTCTATGTAGATGTTCTCTTCTGAATCCACATATTCCTGCCACTCTTCGTTAACCCAACCCGGCTCATGAAGCTCTACGTTCCAGTCATCTCTGTTAAGCTTTTCTCCGTCGAAATTATCCTCCCACACAAGGTTATAACCATCGTAGGATAAATCATTACCCATAACTACCTCTTCACTAACTTCCTCTGTGGTAGCCTCTACTTCCTCACTGGTTGTAGGCTGCTCTGTAGTCTCCGTAGTGGTTTCCTTCTCCTTATTGTCCTTGCCCAGCATAACCACAGCCACAACTGCAACTGCAATTATCAATATGGCAAGAATACCAATTAGAATTTTGCTTCCCTTTTTCATAATTGCCCTCCATTTATTGTTTTTTGTTCCGAATTTTGTTAATAAAAATTTATCAAAATTTACATTTTATCTATATCAAAATATTCTCTTTTATTGTAAAATATTATCCAGAACATAAGAAGTTTTTGATATTCTTCAAGGAGGAATAGTAAATATGCCGGATAAATCAAACCAAACCAACAAAATATTATCTCACAAGCTATTTTTAAATAGAGAGCTCAACATCTCACATCTTGCATACAGCAGGGAGCTTAGCTTCTACGACGCAGTTAAAGCAGGCGATATAAATAAGGTTAAGGAACTGATGCTTCCACTTAAGAACGAGAACCTAGGAACTCTCTCCGACAATATGCTACGAAATCTAAAGTATCACCTTACTATTACCGTAGCTCTAATCACAAGATTCTGCATGGAGGGTGGTATGCCGGCTGAAACAGCCTACACCCTAAGCGATATATATATTCAGCGTATGGATAAGCTGGATTCTGAGGATGACATTGCCAAGCTTCATGAAACCCTAGTTTTCGACTTTACCAAAAGGATGAAAAAACTTAGCAGAGATAATATCTTCTCCAAGCAAATATCCTTATGCATAGGTTATATAGAAGATCATCTCCACGAGAAGATTTCTCTAGATACTCTGGCCGAACATCTTAACCTTAACAAAACCTATCTGTGCAAGCTGTTCAAGAAAGAGGTAGGTCTAACCATAGGGGACTACATAAAAAAACTGAAGGTGGAGGCCGCTTCAAATATGCTTATTTACAGCGACTACTCACCTTCAGATATTAGCAATTATTTTTCGTTTTCCTCTCACAGCCATTTTATAAATGTTTTTAAGGCTGAGACAGGGCTTACACCTAATCAGTTTAGAAATGCAAACTACGGAAAGCACTTCTCCTAGTTATCCACGCTTTCCATACTTTCCAATAGCGCAATCACTCTGGAGATATTAACCACCAGTTCATTCTCATATAGCGCAACAGGAATATCAGCATCTATAGGATAAATAGTTGGACAAACCTCCCCCTGAAGGTCATACACCAGTATACTCTTCTTAAAGCGGTCAATAATCCAATACTCCTTGACACCCGCATCCATGTATTTTGCCAGCTTCTTGCCATAATCTCTAGACTTAGTGGACTTAGATATTACCTCCACCACAAAATCCGGAGCACCGAATATACGTCCTGTAACGAGCTTCTTTGGCTCGCAGATAATAAACATATCCGGCTGAAGCATAGTTTTGTTATCACAGTCAAGCTGCACATCTGTAGGTGCAATAAATGGAATACATTTGCCACCCTTTTCTATGATATAATTGGAAATCTGCCTATATACATCTCCTGCTATCATCTGATGCTCCCCTGTAGGTGCACCCATATCATATATGCATCCATCTATAAGTTCTACCCGTCGTTCCTCCGGCAAGGCAAGATAATCCTCCACCGTATACTCTCCCTGCACTCTGGTTCCATAAACAGCTTGAGATTCCTCAAGTAACAAACCATCTACTCGGGACCTATACTCACCATTAAACATATTCTCTAAGTCCTGTAAAGTATTGTATCTGGGAGATTTGGTCTCGCCGGAAAAAATCTTTTGTACAGTTCCAAGTGGCACTCCGGACAACTGAGATATAATATTATTAGTGTAACCTGATTTTTCTTTTAGTTTTTTTAATTCTTCAACAGTCATAGTAAACACCTCCAAAAAACATCCATCCATATGTACAACTCAATTATACATTATTAAATGTGTGATGTCAACCAAAAACCACCCGTTTTGCAACCATTTCACAACCGTTTTAATGCCATTTGGTGACTAAACGGTGTGCATCCCAAAAAGTAAAACACTGCGTTGCGATATGTGTAAGCGCTTACATTTTTCTCTTGCAATTTTTTTTCTTTGTGTTATAATGTTACACATAATTATTTTTTGCAGATATATTAGGGAGGTATAAAAAATGGGATTTTTAACAGGTAAGACAGTTATTATCACAGGTGCAGGACGTGCAGTACTTAGTGACGGAAAGTGTGGTTCTATCGGTTACGGTATCGCTACTGCATATGCTAAGGAAGGCGCTAACATCGTTATCACAGGACGTAATGTTAAGAAGCTTGAAGATGCTAAGGAAGAGCTTGAGAGATTATACGGAATCAAGGTATTAATCGTTCAGGCTGATGTAAATGCCGGCGCAGACAACGAAGCAGTTGTAGGTGAGGTTGTTAAGCAGACTATGGATACATTTGGAAGAATCGATGTACTTATCAACAACGCACAGGCTTCAGCTTCAGGTGTTCCACTTGCTGACCACACTACAGATCAGTTTAATCTTGCTATGTACTCAGGTCTTTACGCAGCATTCTACTATATGAAGGCTTGCTATCCTTACCTTAAGGAGAGCCAGGGAAGCGTTATAAACTTTGCTTCAGGCGCAGGTCTCTTCGGTAACTTTGGACAGTGTTCATATGCTGCTGCAAAGGAAGGTATCCGTGGTCTTTCAAGAGTTGCAGCTACTGAGTGGGCTAGAGATAACATCAATGTAAATGTTGTATGTCCTCTTGCTTGGACAGCTCAGCTTGAGCAGTTTAAGAATGCTTATCCGGACGCTTACGAGAAGAATGTTCACATTCCACCTATCGGTCACCTTGGTGATTCAGAGCTTGAGATTGGTCGTGTTTGTGTACAGCTTGCATCACCAGACTTCAAGTATATGACAGGTGAGACTCTCACTCTTGAGGGTGGACTTGGACTTAGACCATAGTCAGTATAGATTATATGAATAATGCGCAGGGATTATCCCCTGCGCATTTGTTATGTGAATTTATTTACTTGCTACAATTAAATATCTATGTACATTCCCTTTAATAGAGCCTTCTTGCTGGATTTGTCTTTCTGCTTCCAGCAATCTATCAAAGCATCTGTCCACAGAAAAGTCCTTGAACTCCCACTGTATGATTCTAGCAAACCACACCAATGCTCCTACATCGTAGAATTCTATAGGCTTATACTCCTCACCACTATCTAGGATTTTGAAGCCTGCTTGTTGGAAAATGTCTAGCTGATTCGCAAGATTCATCCCTGGAAATGTTTTCTCACACTGTGGTAACAGAAATTCTACCAACTCCCTGTCATTATCCTCTCCCACCTGCTGTGTTATAAATATTCCACCTGGCTTTAGAATACGATAAAGCTCCTTTGCATTATAAGCTCCGTGACGGTTTATTATTAGGTCAAATTCATCGTCCTCAAATGGGGTATTAGAATAATCTGTAAGCCCTATTACTCTTATGCCCTTAGCGCCTAAGGTTTCCTGACACAGTTTTACATTGGGTGGATAACCCTCTGTAACTGTGGTTAAGTGATATGGGTGATTAAAGGATAATAATACCTCTCCTCCACCAGTGTCTATGTCTAGGATTTTTGAGTATGGTTTAAGATAGAATTTTACTATTGTCTCATAAACCCAAGAAAGCTCATCCTCATAGGATTTATATCTTCCCTCTATGTGAGAAAAATCCCAACCCTTTATGTGGGCAATATTTTCTTCTGTTTGCCATATTTTCTTTAATTCTTCTTTGTTCATATTAACTGCTCCTTTGTGTTTGAATTTTTAGTATCCATTTTAGGTGCAGCTACTGACAACAACTTTGTTACTCGATGCATCTGTTGCCAGATTTATAGCTGCACCGAGAGGTTAATTCGATTAAATACCATTATTTTTCTCCTTAATATTTATGTTCTAAAAATAACATAAAAGTAGTAAAACCACAACTATTTATCACCTCGGATTACTGCGAACGCAAGAGCAGCCTCGATTCCGATGCCTGTCGCGCCACGCGCTTTACCGCCATACTTCGTATGGCGCAGGCATTCTTCATCTCGGTCATCTCTTGCATTCCAATGAATTGCAGCACAAAAAAAGAACCAGTTGCAAGTAATGAACCGACCCCCAAAAGTTAGACCTAAAAATCTAACAATTGGGAGGTCGGTTTTTTATGGCAAAATATTCATTTGAATTTAAAAAGCAAATGGTTCTTGAATATTTATCTCGTGGAGGAGGCTCTAACTTTTTAGCAA
>JAFTPO010000050.1 GCA_017463225.1 Lachnospiraceae bacterium
CACTGTCAGAATACATAGTCACTGTAGCTATGTGTCACCTGACGAATACGAAAAACTATATGAAAGAGGAATGTCTCTGGCTGTCGCTTAGCAGTCAGAACATCTCATTTTCATTTGTACTAAATCTTGACATAGGACCAAATGGGTTCCACATTGTCTAAATTCAAATTGAACATCCTTCTTTACGCACTGCTCTCTAATATCTAACACCCAGTCATAGTCAAGTGGGCGAGCGTTATAATCTGACTCACCACCAACCACAACCAGCTCTATATCATCTAGATATTTTTCCATATCCACCTTTTCAAGCAAAGGCTGAGCTGTAATGCATTTGTGCTTGATAGGTAGCGTTGCAAACACCGACAGCTTTTTATCTGCATTTTTTTGATTCTCAATGGTGCAGCACACAACCACATTATCATAGCCATCACCCCAATCCTCTGGGATACAATCCATAAATCGTTCAATGCGCTTTGTTAGGAATAAAAAGGTACAGTCCTGTCTTTCCCTAATCATGGACCAACACTCCTCGCGCCACTCATCCGCTTCCTCAATTAGAAAGTCCGTGGAAAAGCCCAGATAAACCAATCCTGGTTTCATCTTGTAATTACCATTTTTCAATTTATCTATAGGCTTGTAAAAATCTTTAGTTTTTGCAATATCATTGGTGTTGACACCTCGTTTTGCATCACCTTTATGTATGTAGCAATGCAGACATCCATCACTACATTTTTTACAGCCTCGCCAAGGATTCCACATGGTCATAGCTTACACTCCTCTTATCTCACCTTACCACTGTACCTCGTATGCATCATATGCATGGTCGAAATGATATCCCAATTTTTCCGCAAGTGCAACCGAGCCCATATTTTGAGCATCCCAGCTTGGATATAGCCCTCTGTCTAAACATTCTAATATAAGCTTTGCACCACATATACTAGCCAAGCCTTTTCTTCTGTAATCCTTGCGGGTGTCGATTTCTATTTCTATTCCACCCTTATACGCAGAATATGAGGATGCACCAGAAACCACCTGACCATCCTTTAAAAGGATTACTCCCAGTCCATATTTCTCATACATTTCGTAGGTGTCAAATTGAGCCACCCAGTCCCTGCACCAGGACATTTCCCTGCACCTATTAAACCATTCTTCATCTATCATCTTTAATTCATATTCCGCTGACATACTGTCCACGATACATTTTAGCTTGTCTGCATCAAATATATTCTTTTCCCTCTTTATAGCGTATCGCTGAACCTTGGTAGCTCTACCACCAAAGGTGCCCTCAATCAAGTCAGACCACTCTTTAGATTGTGGAGTCATAATGACAAAATCCTGCTGACACCATTGGGGCTTAAATGAAACCAATTCCTTATCAGGCTTTCCTGCAAAGAAGCAGAAATCTCCCACTAATGCCATAACGGATTGAGGGTCATCCAATGATGTAGTGTACAAATGACCCATAACGTCTTGCTGACAGGACCATATTAATGTTTCCTGCCAGTTGTTAAATAATGATTCTATTTTGCTGTTGTTTTTTATTCTGTAGACCATGATTCTTTCTTCCTTTGTTGTTTCAGCTATTAAGTACTTATTATTTTGCGTATTGTATTGCTAACATACTTCAATTCCCTTTATTCTCTCTTCCTTCATAAATACTGACTCGTATTGCTTTAGCCCAAACCTACGTACAAAAAGCTCACATTTACACAGGAATATATAGTACGGATTTAATCCCTCTCCAAACAGGCTCTCGAAATTCCCTTGTCCTTTAGAGATAATCATATCCGCTTCAAACAAGGCTTGTTTAGCCTCCTCACTAAGTAGCTTTATAACCGTTCCCGGAGCACCGTTACCATTACCTATACAAGTCACAATATCCGTGAGACCAACCTGTTTTGCATCCTCTATGGTTGCATCATTAATAACATTTTGGCCTCGTACAATTACTGTGATTTTCAACTTGGGATATTTATCTTCTATGCACTTAATAAATATTTTATCTAGCAATATTTCGCCACAATTATCTGTCACATATACAAGCTTCTTTGCTTGTTCTAAATCTCTCTTGAAATTAAAATATTCTATTTCAGATATGTTTTCTTCATTTACCTTTTGTAATAATTCATCCAATGTATGCTCATTTACATTATCTACTGCAGAAAAATCAATATAATTTCCTGCACTAACATATTTTATACATTCCCTAATACAATCATCTGAATTATTAATACATGATAATATCTCTTTTTCCTTGGATAATAGTAACTGGTTATATCTTTGTTTTGTGACTGTATAATCCTCACCCTCGCCCCAGCATTCTTCATATAACTGATTTATTTTCTCTGCAAGCCACGGCGAAGATTCTGTCTGTCCATGTTTGCGTAATATTTCTAATACTCTGTTTATGTACTGTGATTTTTTATCTTCATCAGAGAAATCTCTTATCAGTTTTTCTTGCTTTCCTAATATACAAGATATACACATTGAATTTGCTCGCATAACAACCACCCTATCTTATTTTCTCTCTAATTTGCTTTGCAATCTCTCCATTTACCTCTTTAGGCTCACCTTCCTTATTTCATAGCAACAGACTAAATTTATATTTTACATTATACTCCATTACATTTATTTTTACATTATTTTATTGTATCAATAGTTCATTTACTCTTAGCAACAGTCCAAAAGAATAGTTCACTTTAAGAACGGGAAACGCCTAGAGAGTTGCAGCTCTCTAGGCGTTTCGTTTAGTCCATGGAAATTCTCTGCCTTTCCGTTAATAATATATTATATCTATTCGAATTCAATGTTAATAGAATAATCAACTAATGATTACCAACACTGTTCATTTCTCATAAAACACCAAGGTCAGCTTATCATTTATAGCCACAGTTTTTCCTGTTCTATGATATCCCATCTTCTCATACAGATAGCAGTTTCCTTCTTCCTGTAAAATGGTATCTAGTTCCCAATTTTCACTGCCATGAAGTTGCTCACATAGTTGCATAGCTATCTGCGCAATACCTTTATTTTGGTATTGTGGCAATATAAATATTGGACTGATTCTCTTATTTCCATCTGATTTAAAATCAATTACTCGAATGGCACCAACCTTAGCATCATCCATACATATAAAATAATAATATGTTTCCTCCTGTTTTAAACGATTAGTTATTTTATCTATGGGTTCACTTGCGGGATTAGTATCATAATCTTGATATTTATCTAAAAGTGACTGAAACGACTCAAGTTGCATCTGCCATAGTTCTTTAGAATCTTCAATTGTAGCTCTAATTAGTTTTATGTTCATTATTTCTCCCTACCGGCAAGTAATCTATATCAGCCAGCTTCGCCTGTTTGCACAAATTCTTTGTTTACTTCACATACTTCTCTATGCTAGTCTGTTCAACAACTTTTTTACCAAGCAGGGTTATAGCTTGTACAGGACAGGCATTTACACATCTGTAGCACACTGTACATCTGTCGCCAGCCTTGGCCTTTTTACCTTCCATAGCAATATTTTCTGTAGGACATAGCTTTACACACTTTGAGCAACCAATACATTTGTCCGTATCTATTTTTAACTTATTGCTATATGCCTTAGTTCTATGACCAAACCACAATCTCTGACTTATAAAGCCAGCCAATCTCGAAAATGCACCTAATCCTTCCTTAGGATATCGGCCAGCTTTTATATCAGCTACTGCTTTTACTATCTTACTCTTAGCCTTCGCTACAAGCTGCCAGTTTTTCCCGTAGGAGCGCTTTAACACCTTTTCATCAGCTATACTATCCGGCATTATAAGATGTAAACCACCGGTAATTGTAGCACCGTATTTTTTAAGCAAGCGACCTAATACACCTGCGCCATCACCGCTGAACATGGCCATTGTAGCTATAACAAAGATCTTCTTCCCCTGCCACAACGTTGAATTATTATGTATAAAATCTCTTAAAATTTTAGGAACATCGCTATACTGCACAGGATAGCTAAATACTATCTCATCATACTTACTTAACTCTTTCACAAGTTTTTTATCCTCTACTGCATAAATCGGCGAATCAGCCTTGTATTCCTTAAAAAATACCTCTAATGCGTATCTTGAATTGCCTGTTCCACTAAAATATATTCCTACCATTGCTTAACCTCTAAAGTAATTAAACGCAATAAGGACAAGATTCCTCTTCTTTATCCTTTTTTGTTGTAACAAAATAAATATTTCCACACATTGGGCATTTCTTCTTTTTACCTACTGCGCGCCAATAATGATACTCCGTAAAATCAGGATCTTCTCGTAGCTCCTGGTATGAGCCGGTATATGGCACTAAAGCACTTGTTCCAGCACCAAGTTCCCCTGACACCTTACATATAAAACCATGAAATACAGTTATATCTCCACTTTTAATAAGTTCCTTGTATGTATCAACCATATCCTTATCGTAATCATCATAAAGACCTTTTGTCAGACCCTTGTGTTCATCATTTAGTTTTATAAAAAATTGGTCTTTGTCCATATAACTTTACTCCTAACTCATCAATGTCATACTGTGTATCTGTATACCAGTGAATAATCCCCCCTATTTCCAACATTATACTCCATTCTACTAGCTTTTTCATTACTTTTTCTTCTTACAACATATTCACTTTAAGAACGAGAAACGCCTAGAGAGTTGCAGCTCTCTAGGCGTTTCTAAGTTTATTTCTCCGCATCTATAGCTACCATCAACATAAGCACATACAACTCGTCCTGTGGATTGGTTATTTTAATTCTATATGTATCTGCCTGTTTAAGCACTTCCTTTGTCATAGATGCAATCTGATACCCCTGACCATCAAATATCTGATACTCAGACTCCATAAGGTCACCCTCTATGCGCCAACCATTAAAATCAATGCTGTACACATTTTTAGTTACGTCTGATCCCTTATTTATGCTACCAATATAGGTTCCACCCACATACATCTCGAATTTAGGCAATAAGGTATCTCTCTTCTCACGTACCATACATACCTCAGTATCCTGCGTATCGTACATTCTAAGGCAATGCCCCCAGGACAGCTCACCCCTTATGCTGTACATTGGATTTCCATCCTCGTCGAAAATCTTGTAATTGTCGAACCAGGAAAACGCCCTCTGCTTAATAAATAGTTTCATAAATTTCATCCCCCTTTTTGTATATTAATGTTTTACTACACAACCTCTTTCATATACTCCATAGCCATTTCCGCATACTTACCGTCAAATCCATGTTTGCCCTTCTCCACTATCCTAAATAGCACCTCTCTTGGCGCCTCACGCTTTGATTCTACACCAAGATATGTCTCATAGGCCTTCTCAGAATAGCTTATATCCACAGACTTATCCTTTGAACCATGGACTATTAAAACATCTCCGTCAAAACCTTTTATCTCCTCGTAAATATCTATATCGTATGCATCCTCCAGATAACATCTTCCCAAAAGCATACCTGCGCATTTCAGCTCATCAGGCGCTTTTCTACGATTAAATTTTGTCCCCAACAGATTACCTGCATCAATCATATCAGCTATACAGAATGCCGGGAAGAACAATATGAGCTGTTCAATTTCGGCGTTATGCTTTGCGGCCACATAAGCTGACACATAACCACCCTGGCTACATCCCATAAGCAGAATTCTATTAGAATTAACATGGGACTTACTCTTAGCATATTCCATGACAACCTCCAAATCCTTTACCTCTGTAAGGACTGTCATAGCAGTGGTTTCTCCGTCACTTTCACACTTTTCTGCCATCCCTCCGCAGAAGTCAAAGCAGTAAGCTACGTAGCCTCTTTCGGCCAAAAACTGTGCATATTTTTTTACACCGTTTTGTCCCTCATTCAAACCGTGACTAACTATAGCTATGGGAAGATTCTTCCCCTTAGGTCTAAATTCAGTACCCCGAATTATAAGACCTGCTCTTTGACAGGAAAATGTAGATTCTTTAATTTGATTATCGGTATTTTTCTTTTTTCCAAACATATCTTTCTCTCAACAATTTTCCCTTCTATTATTCGTAATCGAAAACTTTTACTGTCTCAGCTTTTTTGCTTCCTCTTCCCTCTGACGGCAGATATCCGCCCACTTCGGAATCTTATCTAAGGCTTCCGCAAAATCTTTCATAACCTGTGGTATATCTATACCCTGTGGACATATTTGCGAACACTTTCCACATGCAATACAAGCAGATGGCTGCTTGTCAGCTGACATGGCCTGAAGATGCATAACAGAGTTAACCACAGGGGCAAATCGTATCTCGTTATATGTGGCAATAAGCCCTGGTATATCAAGTCCCATAGGACAACCACTAGTGCAATACTTACAAGCCGTACAAGGTATGGAATTCTTCATACCCTCAGCTATTTCAAGAATCAGGTCAGTCTCATGAACCGAAAGCGGTTTTTCCTCGGTAAATGTTTTTACATTATCCACCATCTGCTCCATATTAGACATTCCGCTTAGAACCATCTTAACATTAGGAAGCCCCTGTAGGAATCTAAATCCCCAGGCAGGAATTGACTCATCAGGACGAAGACGCTTAAGCTTTGCCCCATTATCAGCATCAAGACTAGCCAGCTTACCGCCTCTTACAGGTTCCATAACAAAGACAGGTATTCCTCTCTCGGTAAGCAGTTCATATTTACCCTTTGCATCCTGTAGAGTCCAGTCCAGATAATTAAGCTGAATCTGACAAAACTCCATATCCTCACCACAGGCATCTAAAAACTGCTCTAGCCATTCAAGCTTTGCGTGGGTAGAAAATCCTAGATGCTTGATTCGACCTAATCGTTTTTGCTCTTTAAAATAATCTATAATTCCCCACTTAGGATCTAAGTACACATCCATAGAATTTTCGTACACATTATGTAAGAGGTAGAAATCAAAGTAAGCTACACCACATTTCTTTAGCTGTTCCTCGAATATTTCCGCTGGATTATAGCTACTGCTAATCTGATGTCCCGGATACTTTGTGGCAAGGTAATAGCTGTCCCTTGGATACTCCCCAAGCACCTTACCCATTACAACCTCAGAATGTCCACCGTGGTAGGGAAATGCTGTGTCGAAATAACTTACTCCGTTATCCATAGCGTATTTAGTCATATCTCTTACAAGCTCTTCATCCACACTTCCATCCTCTCTAGTAGGAAGTCGCATGGCGCCAAAGCCAAGTAGTGATAGTTTTTTATCTTGAAAATCACTGTATATCATATTATTTTTTTCCTTTCATACCTTCTTCAATCAGTTCCAGCAACTCATCGTCCAAATCACTCTGAACACCATCCAGCATAACCCACCACAGTGCGTCATTATAAAAATTGCCGGTATGCCCATTGGTATCCTGGCTATAAGTAAGCTCCGCTCCATGCTCAATCATAAACTCCACCGTAGCTATGATGTCCTCTGTAGTAACTCCCTTTTCGTGAAGAACCTCCTTCTTAACATCAGGGTAGTCCAATCTAACGAAAAATGAGTGGGCTGAATTATCAAACACCAGATGGTCATAGGTAATAGGATTATCAAATATAGCGCCGTAATCCCAAGCAAGCTGCATCAGCTCCACATCAGTATTATACATACCATAATCAATCATGGTGACTCTATTTGCATCCCTATAAAACACCAAAGCAGGCTGTTCATCCAGCAGCTCCTTAAGCTCCGCCAAATCCCTATTTTCAAGACACACCTTATAGTCCTCTATTATGTTTTTCTTAACCTTCACCTCACCATTAGGTGTCTCAATTATCTCCGGTCTTGGAATAAATATGAAAAGCAAGATTCCCGCAAGACACAAAGCTCCTATCCCGGATAGAATCAGCATCACCTTGGATAAAACTTTATGTTTCTTCTTATTAACTAGACCAATAACAAGAGTTGCAATTGTAAATATAACAATTCCTAAAATGATCAGTAGGATAGCTCCCACTATCATAATCCCCATAAATGCCATGGTAATTCCCCAATCTTATGTGTTTATTCTTATAATATCTTTTATCTCTTTCTTACTTCTAATCCATATTACCTTTTCCTGATATGCTTCAAGAATTTTTCTTATCTCAGACATATTCTTATCCTGAAATGTATCAGTCCACTTCAAAAGTGCTCTTACTGATTTTATGGTTTCCTTCTTTCCCTTTTCTAAGCCTAGTTTTCTCTTTATAAAACGAATTATAATTCTTGATTTATAGAGATGCTTGGGCACATCAAGCACATAGATTGTATCGGCTTCTTCAAAGCTTAATCCAACCCATTTGTAATATACCCCTTCAATTATCCACTGCTCATTATCAAGTATTTCCTGCAATAATTCATTTCTCTTTTGGGGTGAATTCTTTACACCATAGCTATCAGCTCTGTTATCCCACTGCACATCATCCAAATCGAAATGTGGAGTATTATATTTATTTGACAATGCCTTAGCTAGGTAGGTCTTTCCGGAACCACTACAGCCTATGATATGTATCTTCATCTCGTATTTCCTCGTATATTTTTCTTACTCTCCGCCCCAAAAACTCTAGTTCTTTTATAAAATCATTCAGGCAAACACTATAACGAAATTATCTCTTGTATATCCTCCATCATAGAACTGGCTTTAACAATTTTTCCTTCCTTAATATCAGAATCAGGGCAGCTACATTTCAGCGCTTCAACCGTCTTACCAAAACCACTTCCTCCTGATGTAGCAAATATTATAATCGTTTTACCACTCATATCATAGCTTCCCAAAAATGTATTAATTATGGTTGGAGCAACATACCACCATATAGGGAAGCCCAAATATATCACATCATAATCTGCCATGTCATCAAGCTTATCCTTAATAGCCGGGCGAGATGACTTATCCGACATCTCCACAGAGCTTCTGCTCTGCTTATTCATCCAATCAAGGTCCGCTGCCGTATATGGAATCTCCGGCTTAATCTCATGTAAGGTGGCGCCCACTGCCTCTGCCAATGCATTTGCAACCTTGGCAGTAACTCCTGATGCCGAAAAATATGCTACTAGTTTTTTGCTCATATTATGTACCTCCTCTATGTATCAATTCTCTCTATTTCCGCAATTGCCTACAATGATATATAATACGGACATATATCCTCGTAATGTCCGTCCTTCATACGAAAGCCCTTTTCTATAGTTCCAAGCTGTTTAAATCCTAGCCTCTCATACAAGTGTCTTGCGTGAATGTTTGTGGCAACCACTGCATTAAACTGCAGAACACCAAAGCCATGCAAAGCACCTTGCTTAATACAATCACTCACCAGTTTTTCTCCTATATGCAAGCCTCTCACATCTGATTTTACTGCATAGCTTGCATTGCAAATGTGTCCACACCTACCAATATTATTTGGATGCAATATGTACAAGCCATATATCACACCTGTATCACTGTCATAAGCTACTCCGGTGTAGGTCTGTGAACCGAAGAATTCTCTTCCTGTTTCTATGGTTAACATCTCCTCCTGTGGAAATGCAATTCCCTCCTCCACCACCTCATTCCAGATAGCTATCATATCCGGCAGGTCATTTTCATTGTATTCTCTAATGTATATATTCATCTTGTGTTTCCTCGCAAATTATCAACCCAATGATATTATTTCTTTCACATACAATCTATCCTTTGAATCCACAACCATCATCTTTGCACTTCTAAAGCTACACATTTTATTAAGTATTATTTCCCCATTATAAACAAGGTCAACCTTTTCTAACCCAGACAATTCATCATGATTAATCGTTTCTGCTAAAAATTCACTATGCCTGTTATATCCACCATCATGTATAAGAGACCTTGTATCCTTAGTAATCAAAAATGATTCAAATCCATCATTCTGTGGCTGATACACAATCTCATCCTTCATATCTGTTTTCACCATCTCAAAATCAGAGTAGTAGTAATACCAAATGTGATTCTTCTCATCCACATTTAGCCCATAGCAATCATCTATCATACGGTTTGCTTCCCATTTTATCTCACCCTTTTGGGACCATACAATTAATCCGCAGTGACCAATAGGCTTTTCCCATCCATAGTTTCCAAAAACGCCCTCATCAAAGTAGCTTGTAATAATATTCCCCTCATCTGTAACTATACAATCCTGTATTCCATCACCCAGGCAGAATTCAGCTTGAACATTTCCAGTTGTATCCACAATCACAGCGTTCATCTCAGGACCAGTTTCTTTTCTGTATAGACACCTTGCACCAAGCAATAATATATTCTCACCTATAGGCTGAATATAATGAAAATTCATCTTGTGAACCCCAAACTCCATCAGCTGATGATGAGTTATCATTCCATTCTCCCAATCCACAGTTAAACAAATTGCCGAATACTTCGAGTTGGCCTCCGTATTCACAAACATCCCTTTAATCCTCTCAGGTATGGATGCACTTAGCAAAATGTATACCTTTTCGTCATATCCAATTTGTATATTAACTAGTGAATTCATAGAACAACCATAAGAATCAAAAAGCTCTTTCAATTCAATATGGTGCAGCATTTCTATTTTTTTCATAATACACCTCTCCCAACAATTATTTCGATTCCCATTCAGCAATATAAAATGCTGGATATAATTTATAATCTTGATATGTGTTTTTTATATCCTCTATATATTGCAAAATTTATTTTGCTCAATATACTCACGTAATGTTCTTATCATCTATTCACCACTAATTTCAATTCTTTGTATGCTTTCAGTTCTTCATAAAACTGAAAGTTTCAAACCTCTCAAGTCAACTTTCCTTTATTTTCGGGCATCCCAGCCCATCTACATCTATGTATTTTGCACTTTTCCCTTATTTTTTCCCTTGTGAGGAAATTATAAGGGAAAAAGTGTTTTTTCGTCTTAATCGTTCCCAGCTACTTTATCCAAAAGTCTTACTGAATTCCTCTTGGCTTCTCTTGTAGCGTGAGCGTAGATATTCATTGTGGTACTTACTGCCGAGTGTCCTAACAACTCCTGCACATCTTTTGGCGGTGCACCGCTTGCTAACAGATTACTGGTAAATGTGTGTCTTAATAAATGGAAGTGGAAATGTTCCAGACCTTTCACATGCTTTGCTATGGAGCTACACATGTGAGATAAAGCATCCGTTCCTAGATGCATTCCATCTTTTCTTACACACACAAGGGAAATCTCCTTGTAATCCTCCGGCACTTCCTGCGTTCCGTCCAATGAATACAATTCGTAGTGAATCCTGTTCTTTTCCTTTACTTCCTTGTAGTAATTCCGCTTGTAAAGCTCGCCATACTGCAACCGATTCTTAAGCTGTTCCTTTTTTGCCTTTCGTAAGATTTCAGCGAGCGTATCACCGAAATCTACAATTCTGACCTTATTGCTTTTCGTTGCTCCCAGCTCCAGCTTCTTCCTTGAACTGTTACGGTTCAAGCTTCGTCTGATTGTCAAGTGCTGTTCCTCAAGATTTACATCGCTCCAAGAAAGTCCAGCCACCTCTCCAATTCGCAATCCTGCATAATAGGATATTTGAATTGCCAACAGAGATGAGCTTTTCTTTTTTATAAGGTATTCTGTTATCTTTTGAAACTGCTCATGAGTAATGGTCTTCATCAGCGAAGCATCCTCATTTTCCGTACCAAACAAATCTACCTGCTGGTTTGGTCTTCTGATTACTACATACTGCATAGGATTGAAAGTAATATACTTCTTGGGAAATACTGCAT